>DAHUXY010000057.1 GCA_027315505.1 Vulcanimicrobiota bacterium
TCGAAGGGCTCGCACGTGCTCCCGGTATCGGCGGCGCGCTTGCCGCATTGCGCACCTATACGGGTCCTCCCCAGAACTTCGTCCTCGCCGATACCACCGGACGCGTCGCGTACGTTTTGGCGGGCCAAATCCCCGACGACCCGGCGTGGGGGCGATATATCCATCCGGCTGCCGACCTGGCCAAGCATTATCCGGACGTTCCGCGCGACGCGCTTCCGCACGTGGCACCGTCGCGTTCGGCGATCGTATGGACCGCGAACAATCAAATGTACGGCCCCGGGTACCCGTACCGGTTAAGCGCGCAGTTCGCGCCGCCATATCGCGCCTATCGCATCGCTACGCTTCTGCGCGCCCGCCCGGCATACGACGTAAAGTATTTTGCTTCCATGCAGATGGATACGCTCTCGCTTCCCGAGAGCGAGCTAGCCCGCACGGTACTTCGCCAGGACGCCGGCGGCACGCTGCGCGACAACGACGCGCTGACGAAGCACGCGTTGAACGAACTCGCGCTTTGGCACGGACATTTTAACCCGGAGTCGCGCGGCGCGAGCGTCGTCGCCGGCTATCGCGTCACGCTCCTTTCTCGGCTCGCCGGCGGAATGCTCGACCTTGTGCGCAGACGACACGTGGACGGATTCTCCGCCTACGTCGCCGCGCACCCGAAACTCGTGCGAGAGCCCTGGAGCACCGCCGGTGCAACCATCGTCAAGCATCCCCTGGCGGCGCTGGGCATCACCTTCCTGAATGGGTCGACGCTGCCGGGCGACGGCGATCCCTACACGATTCACGTGCAAAACCAAGGCTTCTCACAATCGTTTCGTGCCGTTTGGGATGTCGGCAACTGGGATGCGGGCGGAATTTCGATCCCGCAGGGCGAGTCCGGCTGGCCCGGCTCGGGCCACTATACCGACGAAGCGAGCGCCTGGATCGCCAGAAAGCTGCTGCCGCTACCGTTCTCGGACGCCGCCGTGAATGCCGCGGTACGAGAACGCCTGACGCTGGCACCCTAAAGCACTACGCGTCGCGCCCGTTCATTCCAACGCGATCGCTTTTACCGTCATATCGATCCTTGCAGCATAGCTTGCATCTCTCGCACATGGGCGATAAAGGCATCGCGTCCACGTTGCGTTAGGCGATAACGCGACTGCGGCCGACGATCCACAAACGCCTTCAGTTCTTCGACATAACCGCTTTCGATCAACTTCCCAAGATGCGCGCCAAGGTTTCCGTTAGTCGTTTGCAGGCGTTGTTGCAGCGCGCTGAAGGTGATCCAGTCGGAAGCCAGCAGCTCGGCAATAATGCCGATGCGGATTTTCGAGAGTAGGAGATCGTCCATCGGTTACTCCGTCGCGAGCAACTCGGTCGCTCCGAAACCCGCATAACCGACGAGCATTCCCGCGCCCAGCACGTAACCGGGCATACCGGGCGTGTAATTCGCTATTGCCATGGCGACGATCAGAAGGACCCCTGCCAGAGCGGCACGACGGTTACCATGCAGTCCGATAAACAGGAGCACGATCGCGCCGGCGACGTTCCAGATAGCGGCCTGCCCCCAGCCCGCGAAAAAGTTACTTCCCGCAAACTGCGCAACGAACGTCAGGCCCATCGTCACGTACATCATCGCGAGGTAGTCACGCTGTAGAACCGACATGCGTCCGCTCTTCGCCCGCAACTGCATCGACCGCCAGACGGAGAAGGCGACGCCGATAAGGATCAACACCGGCGTCGCCCAGAGGCTCGAAATGGGCATGACGTTATCGGCGACCAGTTGATTTAGGCCGTCCATTGCGGCAACCAGCACGCCCCAGACCAGAAAGAACTCGCCCCCAGCGCATAAGGTCCTCGACGACGTGGCTAAGATGGTCTCGACCATCGCCAGCTGCTCCCGGGCGTCCTGTGATTCCATTGCATTCCTCATTTACGCAAACTAGTCTACACAACAGACTTATCTCTCGCAGGATAGCTTATCCCGGATTGGCCGTCAAGCCCTCGGAATCTCTCCCGCGCCGACCGGCGGCGTTGACAGCGCAGTAGCCTCCCTGGTAATGTGACACGGTTATGTACGCGATTATCCAGACCGGCGGCAAGCAGTATAAGGTCGCCGAGGGCGATATCATTCGTTGCGACCTCCTCGAGAGCGAAGTCGGATCGGATGTAACGTTCGACCACGTCATCTTGGCCAACACCGGTTCCGACGTCCAGATCGGCAGCCCGACGCTTTCGGGCATCAGCGTGACCGGCACCGTGCTCCGCCAGGCCAAAGATAAGAAGATTCTCGTCTTCCGCTACAAGCCCAAGAAGCGCGTGCGGAAATTGAACGGCCATCGTCAGCGTTTCGCGGAAGTCAAGATCACCAAGATCAGCGTGGCGTAAGCCGCGTCCGCTTCTCGTATGCTCGCCGTAACCTTTTGCAGAGACAGCCGTAACCGGCTGTCTTCTGTTTTTGCCACGGGCCACGCCGGTTTTGCCGAACACGGCGAAGACATCGTCTGCGCGGCGGTTTCAGCCATCCTCCAAGCCGCTAGGCTGGGGCTCGAGGGCCACGCACGTGTCCAGATCGAGGCTTCCCAGAGCTCCGGCGAACTGCACCTGGCGTGGCCGGAGACGGCCCGCGACGATGCGGCCGTCCGGGCGATCGTAGCGACCGCGGAACTCTCGATCGAGCAAATCGCCGCCCAGTATCCGACGCACGTCCGCTTTCACCGCAAAACCGAACCGCCGGCGTAACAAGACCCGCGAAACCGGGTAAGAGCCAGGCAAGAACCGAAGGAGGATCAGTATGTCAGATAGTTTCCGCTCCACCCCCTCGGACCAGCAATGGTCGGGCGCTAATACCGGCAACGGCTACAACGGAGCTTCGGCTCCCAACGCCAGTTCGAGCCACGAAAACGACGGCCATGAGAGCGGAGAACTCGGCAAGGCGCTCCTCGTGGGCGTTCTCGGCGGCCTGGTTTCAGCCGCGGGGTACTTCGTGTACCGCCGTCTTCCCGACGAGCAAAAAGACCGCATTCACGCGCAAGTCAAAACGCTCGTCGCGCAGCGCATCACCGAAATCCGCCAAAACTTCAACATCTAGCGGCCCCCGGGCAATCGATCGCCCGTGAATCCGCACGTTACGCTCGATGCGGCAACCGTCGCGGCTAATGCCCGCGCGTGGCGCGATTTTGCCGGAGTCCCCCTCTGGGCGGTCGTCAAAGGCGACGGATACGGGTGGGGCATGGGCGCGATCGTCGCGGCCGTCGACGGTATCAGTGCCGGCTTTTGCGTATCCGACGAAGACGAACTGCGGGAGCTTCGGCGCCATACGGCAGCGCCCGCAATTCTGCTCGGCGCGGTCCCCGCGGAACGGCTCGCCGCCGTTCTGCATTTGGACGCGACGCCGACCATCCGCACGCGCGAAGAAATGGAACTGGTGCGCGAAGTCGCGCGTTCCCGCGGGCGGCGCCCGTGCTTTCGGATAGGCCTGCGTGCGGCGGCGGCTTGGAGCGGCCTCTCGCTCGCAGAGATCGGCATTCTCGCCGCGGATCTCGCCGGTGCGGACGCCGACGTGGAAGTGTGGTCGCACGTCACCGGCCAAGAGCAACGCTCCGAGCAACTGCGGCGCTTCGACGATGCGCTTCGCATCGTGCGGGCCGCTGGGGCGCAGATATCGTCGAGCGACGTCGCGAGCACGTTTACGCTCGCAGCCGAAGGCGCGCTCGGCACCGGCCGCGTGCGCGTCGGCATCGGCCTTTTCGGCGCGACCGGGGGAGCGCGCGTGCCGGGGGTACGGTGCGCGTTACGCGTCGCGGCGCCCCTGGTGCGCGCGGAGCGACTCGCGGAAGAGACCCGCGCCGGCTACGGGAGCCTAACGCTATCGGCCGGTGAAACGATCGCTATCGTTCGTTGCGGCTATGCCGACGGACTGCCGCGCAGTCTCGCGGGATCGAACGACATGCTCTCGATCGGCATGCAATACCTGACGCTACGCATCCCCGGCGAACGGGCCGTCCCACCGGTGCTATCGTTGATCGACGAGCACACGGATCTCGACGCGCTCGCGGCGGAAGGCGGTTTGCTCCCGCACGAAATCGTTATGGGATTTGGAAGAACCGCATGCGCTCGCGCAAGCGTTCGCCCGTCTCGATAGCATCCCGGTCCACGAGCGGACGCGGTTCGGCTGCGAGCCGCGCGATGTCCCAGCGCTGCTCGTCGGCGTTGCCGAAATAGCCGTCGTGAAGGGCGGCTTCGGCGTGAGACATCACGTGTTCCGCATCGATCGGAACGCCGTACGTGGCCGCGAGCTGCGCGGCGACGAGGCAGAGCCCGTCGATGAGCGGCTGCGTTAGGGCGTACTCCCCGAAATCGTGCGGCGTTGCCCCCTGCATGGCCATCGCGGAGAGGCCGATCGCGAAAGAATTCCGGCCTCGCGTATGGGCCGCATACGGCCGATCGGGATGTTCTCCGATGTCGCGCATATTTTCACGCACGTCGTGGGTGTTGACGACGAGAATGCGCCCATCCGGCATCGCGGCTATACAGAAGTGGTATGCGGGAAAGACCGATTCGTAGTCGTGTGCCGACCAGTGCGTGTACAGACGCTCGATGCGCCCTTCGGGCAGGGACGGGAGTCGCTCGCCGATCTCCCAGTAGGGATAACTCTCGATACGATTCTCGGTTTTTCGTTCGTTCATGGGAGCCTCGGGACGGGCCGCGAACTCAAGAGCATGCGCGTATGGTTGCATGCCGCGGTCCGGCTCCTCCTTTGTTTCGTATTGGTCGGCTCGATTCCGTTCGGCGCCGACGCGGCGGATATGTCTTCCGTCGCGACGCTCGCAAAGCCGGCACCGGCAGGCGTAGCGTGGACGGCGTCCGAGATCGCCGCATTGCAGCGCGCGATTCGCTCGATGTTGAGCGGGCCGGCTCTGCGCGGAGCGGAGGTCGGCTTCGTTGCAATCGATACCGTGCGGGGCACACCGCTCTACGCGCGCAACGCAAACCGCGAGTTCGTGCCCGCTTCCAACTTCAAACTCTTGGTCGGGTCGACCGCGCTGCGCAACCTCGGAGTCGCGTTCGCCTACGTCACCAGCGTCAATGCGCGGAACGCGCCGGTTAACGGGACGGTGACGGGAAACCTGTACCTGCGGGGCGGCGGCGACGCGTTGTTGAGCGCCGAGGATCTGGACGATGCGGCGGCCTCTTTAGCAGCGGCGGGGATACAACGCGTCGACGGCGCGGTCGTCGCCGATGCGAGTTATTTCGACGAGCAGCGATGGGGATACGGCTGGTCCTGGGACGATCTTCCGTTCTATTATGCGCCGGTGGTCAGCGCGCTGGAACTTCAAGACGGGGTCGTGCACGTCTTCATGACGCCCGGAGCCGTGCAAGGTTCTCCCGTCGTTCTACGGGTCGACCCGGCAAGCGGTGCGTATGCCATCGACAATCGGTTGGTGACGGGCCCACCCGGCTCGAAGGACACCTCCGAGATCGCGCGCCCTTGGAACGAACCGCGTACGATCGAGTTCACCGGGAGCTACCCGATCGGTGCGAAAACGTCGGGCGATCTTGCGCCCAGCGTCCCAGACCCGCAGAGCTTCGCCGGCGACGTTTTTCTGCGCGCCCTGCAAGCCCACGGCATCACGGTTATGGATGGATCGCGCGATGGCGTCACGCCGGCCGGGGCAAAGGCGCTTTGGCTCCATAACTCCGAGCCGATGCCGCAACTGCTGGCCGATTTTTGGTATCCCAGCGACAATTTGATGGGGGAACTCTTGCTCAAGCAACTCGGCGTACTCGAAGGCGGCCAGCCTGGAACCGATGCGAACGGGATTCTTCTCGAACAACGCTATCTGCGCTCCATCGGCGTCGATCCGAGCAGCGTTACCATCTCCGACGGGTCGGGCCTTTCGGGATACGATCGCATCACGCCAAGCGATCTCGTGGCGATTCTGCAGTCGGACTGGAACGCTCCCTACCGCGACGTCGTCCTTAACGCGCTTCCGGTCTCCGGCGTGCGGGGCACGTTACACCATGCGTATGTGGGCACTCCGGCCGAGCGCGTACTCTTCGCCAAGACCGGCAGCGTCAACCACGTGCGAACCATCTCCGGATTTATCCAGACCGCTTCGCACGGGCCGGTCACGTTTTCGTTGTTGATCAACCAATGGATGGGCGGAAGCGAACCGGGCGGCGCGGCCGCGCTGGCAAAACTTCGAGGCGCACTCTTCACGAAATTGGCGACGCAGTAATGTTGGGCGTCAATTTCGAGCGAGAGATTCGCGAACAACCGGATGTCTGGCGGAGCATCGCAGGCTCCGACAAGGCTCAGACCTTGGCACGGGCAATACACGGGCGCGACGTGGTGCTCGTCGGCAGCGGAAGCTCGCTCTTCATGGCACAACTCGGCGCTCTGGCCTTACGCCGGCGAGGGATCCGCGCGCACGCGCTGGCTGCTACGGAGGCCCTGCTGGATAACGCGGCCTACCGCAACGCCGTGGTCGTAGCCTGTTCGCAGAGCGGGCAATCCACCGATTTGCTGCACGCCGTGGACGTACTGAAGCCCAAAGAGCTCATCGCGCTCACCAACACCGCAGACTCGCCGCTTGGAGAGCGCTCCAGCGTGGTGATCGACGTGGGCGCGGGCGTCGAGATCGCCGTGCCTGCCAGCAAAAGCGTCACCGCAACTGCCGCCATCCTCCTCTGGGCCGCCGGATTAATGGCCGATTCGCACTCGCGCACGGCGCACGTGCTCGTCGAGACCGCCGAAAACGTACGCAGCTGGCTGGACGGCGACGGCGTGGAGGCGATGCGCCGCGAAGCCCAGCGCATCGCGCGCCGCCGGAGCGTTATCGTAACCGCGGCCGGCTACGGGGTCCCAATAGCCAACGAGTGCGCGCTCAAGCTTAAGGAGGCAAGCTACATTCACGCGGAGGGCTTTTCGGCGGGCGAGTTCTCGCATGGAAGCGCCGCGATGCTGGACGCAGCTTGCGCGCTGGTGGCGATCGTCGACGACGACTCCCGCACGGTGGTCAACCGCACGATTATGGCCGCCCACGACGCGGAGAGCCTGCGATACGTGATCGGCGGCCGTATCGGCGACGTTCCGCTCCTCGGGCCGGTGGTCGGCATCGCGTTCAACACCCTAGCTTGGCTGGTTGCCTCGCAAGTGCTGGCGCTGGAAGTCGGGCGGGCTCGATACGTCGAGAGCGATGCTCCGCGAGGCTTAACCAAGACCGTGGTCTAGCAACCCTCATCCCGACTGCTACTTTTGCAGGAGATTGGACTTTCGTGAGGGATTAGGCTTCCAGCGAACGAGCGTGCACACACGCCGGTCGCTTTCTTTTTGTGCCGACCTACACACTGGAGGACGAAGGTTCATGAGCCACCTCTTATCGCGAGGACATCAAGCGTTAGTCTCGATCGCGCTCTTGCTGGCCGTTGGGTTTGCGATTCCTCAGGTCGCGCTGGCCCAGCAAACCACGGCTACCATTGACGGCACCGTCACGGATGCGGCGTCCGGTGCCCCGGTCGCAAACGTGCACGTCGAGGCGGTCTCGCCGAGCGGTTCCTACAGCTCGATTACCAATGCCCGAGGCTTCTACGTCCTCCAAGACGTCATCCCAGACACCTACACGCTTTCGTTTCAAGGCAAAGGGTACCAGCCCGCAAGCGTCCCGGGCGTGGTGGCGCAGCAGGCGCTGACGATTCGTGAAGATCTGCGATTGAGCAAAGCGCTCAAGACGATCGCCACCGTGCGATCCGCCAGCGGCTCGAACCTCGTTCGGCCGGACCAGCCGACGGACGTGTATTCCGTGAACGGCAAGCAGCTCGAAGCGGTTTCGGGCGGAGACAAACTCCACAAAACCCTCTATCAATACATGCAATCCGTTCCCGGCGTCACGGCGAACGGCTATCCCGCGCAGCCGCGTATTCGCGGCGGCCAAGTGACCGATCTCGGCTACGAATTCGACGGAATTCCGATTCAAGACCGCATCACGGGCTTCTTTACCAGCAATCTTTCGAACGTCGGGATCGCAAACGTCGAGGTATATACCGGCGGCCTGACGGCGGAGAATGCGTCGAACGGCACGGGCGTCATCAACTCGGTCGTCAAAGTCGGCACCTACCCTGCGTTCGGCGATATCTCCGTGGGCGTCACCTCGCCGGACCAAAACCTGTACCGCACGATCGAGTACGGAGGAGCGACGCCGAACCATCGCTTCAGCTATTACTTAGGGTACGACGGCGTCAACTCGCAAAATAACTATATGCACGGGCAGTACACGTTTCAAAACGTGCTCTACGGCGGGTACAACGGCCCGGGAATCGTCAAGACGACCGATATCGTCGGAAACTTCCACTACAAGCCCGACCCGAAGGACGACATCCAGTTTCTCATCCAAAACGGACTGGGCGACTTCATTTACAATTACCTGATCACGCCCGGAGCGAATGGGTCGCAAGCGCCCCTCCTCTCGCTCGCGCCTTGCTCGGGAAACAGCGCATCGACGACCAGCCCCACCGGTTTTAGCGGTGGGACGGCACCGAACGGATCGGCCTGCCCGTCGGGCCTCTATTTCGGCCCCGTTTCTCCCGGCGGCGGAAACATCTGGCACCATTATTCGGGAATCGGCAAGATTCAATGGAGCCACATCATCAACGACCACTCGAATCTTACGGTTCGGCTCACTGAAAATTTCAATCAATACATTTTCGATCAGAATCTGAGCGATCCGAATAACGCCTCTCTCCAGAACCCGGGCGGCCCCTATAACGTCAACCCGAACTGCCCGCTCTATCCGTACAGCGTGGGGTCTCCGGTTCCGATTTATACGACGACCAATTCGAAGGGCGCCGTCGTCCCGCATCTCTGCTCCGAAAACGTCGAGGATTTCTACGGCGACCGGCGTTCGAATATGTACATCGGAGAACTCGAATATAATAATACGGTCAACGCCAATCTCAGCGTGCGCGCCGGCATCGGCGACGAGCACGATCAAAACGTTTTCAGTTACTACGTAACGAACGGTTTCAATTCGGACGGCACTTGGCCGAACAACTATTTACGTTCGAATTATCCCGACAGCATCCCACACGCGTATATCGATCCAACGTTCAACGTCGGAAAGTTCGTGCTGGAACCCGGCCTGCTTTGGCAGCAGGAGCACTACGCCTTCCCCGGCGGCGCGACCGTCTCGGTGTTGAACCCCACGTTCGCGGGGACGTACACGTTCAATCCAGACAACGTCGTCCGCTTTTCTTGGGGAGATACCTCGAGTTTTGTCGGGACGGGGTACGTTTACCGTCAAGGCAGCAGCTTTTACAACCCCAATCAGCCCGGTGCGTCGGCCGAACCTCAGATCAATCACTCCATGGATCTGATGTTGGAACACAACTTCGGCGACAACACGACGCTGCGATTCGGGCCGTGGTACAACAAGACCAATAACTACTACGAATTCTTCCAGCCGATCATCGGAACCAACCCGAACGGCACGCCAAAGTACGGGCCCGCCGTCCCGTCCAACGCCGGACGAAATCAGGCTTTCGGCTTCGAGTTCGCGCTCAACCACGTCGACGACCACTCGCTAGGGCTGTCGTACTGGCTCTCGGCGACGTACGATAATTATTGGACCACCTCCGGCGGCCAAGCCGCATTCATAAACTTCCCGGAGCCGCAGAACTTGGTGAACGCGGGCGTCTTGTTACGCAACTCGGCGAACCCGTTATTGAGCGCGTCGCTCACCGCCGATTTCCACAGCGGCCGATTCAGCTTCTTACCCTTCGTTTACTATCAAGAGGGAGCGTTCTACAACGTGGGCGTGACCAGCACGCTGAACAACACGGTTCCTCCGTTCATCTCTCAGCCCGAACTGGTGTCCAGCGCCTATTGGCAGGTGAACGCTACCGCGCTCGAGCGCCTCGGCCCGGAGCGCAAAACCGTGCTCGGCATTCGCGTTACGAACCTCTTCGAGAACAACAACCCCACCACGCCGTGCTTCAGCGGCGGTACCGGATGCTATCCCTTCAACGGCCCGCAATCCGGCATCGTCAACCAAACCGGATACATCCTGCAGCCGACGTTCAGTCAAAACCCGCGATCCTTCGAGTTCTTCGTGAACCAATCGCTCTAGGCAGCGGGCTAGCGGGAGCGATGAACCTCGCGACAACGGCGTTCGTCGCTCTCCTGGCCGTCCTGGCGGCGCCTTCTCCCGCGCCGACGCCGGACGTTCCCGTCTATTCCGGAAACCCGGCCGTTCGTATGGCGCTCGCCTCGAGGCCGCTGGGGTTTGACGCCGACGGAAATGCGCGCTGGCTGGTCGTTAGCGAGTTCTTCGACGCAAACGGAAGACCGACGCGCATTCTCGCCAATAGCGATTTCAATTGGACTTCGCGCGACGGTTACGTGCAATGGCAAACGCGGCTTCGCTACGGGCAACCCTCGGCGATTCTCACGACGGCCCGCGACGGACCGCTCGCAATGAACGTTCAAGCAACGATGCCGAAACTCGGCACGCTCGTCGCCCGGACGGACACGCGAACGTGGAGCGCTCCGCGCGTCGTTGCCCGGGCGCTCGGCCCGCACGCGATCAGGATCGGATGGTTTCCGCAAGAGCGCGGCATCGCCCGGATCGTCCGCGTCGACCCGCACGGACACGGGCGCACGCTCGCGGTTATCGCGGGGCCCAGTTCGAGCTATCTCGATACGAGCGTCCTTCCGGGACGCCGATATCGCTACACGCTCTATCGTGCCGGCCACCCGGCGGTAGCACTCGGTCCCATCGCCGCCATGCCGCCTCCACAGCGCACGACGATCGCGAATATGGCCGGCAAGGGGATGTGGCTTTTCTTCACGAGCGATCCGCTCGACCCGCTCTACTATAAACATCTCAACCCGCAGGCCATCGTGGCGCAGGCCGTGCAGGCGGGGCTCCATTACGTCGAACTGCGCGTGGCCTACGGCGCGTACTGGGAGGTGAGCGCGCAAGCCAAGCCCACGATCGATGCGATCGTTGACGGGCTCGCGGCGCACGGCATCAAGACGATCGCATGGACGGTTCCACGCGACGACACGTTCGAGGACGTTAGCACGAGCGTACGCGCCGCGTACTATCGCACCGCGAACGGAACCGCGGTTGCCGGCCTAGCTCCCGATATCGAGCGCGGCTCCGATTTCATGGGTGACGCACCCGGAGGGTTCGCAGCGCTGTGGCGGTATGCTAGGGCGCTGCGAGAGGCGCTCGGCCCGCACTACCTTATCGTGCCCACCGTGGAAGACCCATATCTCGAGCACATCGACAATACGGAATATCCGTTTCGCCAAATCGCGCGTTACGGAGACGCGCTGCAGCCGATGGCGTACTGGCGCATGATGCGTCGCACGCCGACGACGCCTGCAGAAGTGCGGGTTCTCATCCATGCGTCGTACATGAGGCTCCTTCGTGAAGCCGGTCGAAATATTCCGATCAATATCGGAGGACAAACCGATGCCGAAGGACCGAATGGATATCCTCCCGCCGCCGAAATCACCGCGTCGCTTGAAGAGAGCAAGGCGACGGGCGCGATCGGTGAATCGTTCTTCGCCTGGGACGGCACGCAACCGTTCCAGTGGAATGCGCTCGCGCGTTATCGTTGGTGACTCTTGACGTTCTTTATCTTACGCAGGATTTTGCTCGCGATTCCGACGCTCGTCGGGGTCACGATACTCACCTTTGCCCTGCTCCATATCGCTCCGGGCGGCCCCGCGCTGGCGCTCGCCGGCGATCGGGCAACGCCGGCGCAACTGCAGCAGATCACGCATCAACTCGGATTAGACCGCCCGTGGCCGGAGCAGTACGGCGCGTGGTTGTGGGAACTTTTGCATGGGAACCTCGGCTTCTCGTACTCGCGGCAGGCGACGGTGGCTTCGTTGATCGGGCAACGACTGCCGCAAACGACGCTCCTGATGGGTTCCGCGTTGCTGGTTTCCGTTCTGCTGGCCGTTCCGCTCGGCGTATGGCAGGCCTACCGGCGAAATTCCGCCTTGGATCGCATCGCGAGCGTCGTCGTCTTTCTGGCCTGGTCGATGCCCACGTTCTGGTTTGGAACGATCCTTATCGCGATCTTTGCCGTGCAATTGCGTTGGCTTCCCGTCGGCGGCCTCCAGACGATCGACACCACCGCTTTCGACTGGCCCTCTCGCATCGCGCACCTCATTCTGCCCGCATCGACGCTGGCGATCGTTTCGATTGCCGGCTGGAGCCGGTACATTCGAGGAAGCATGGCCGAGCAGCTGGGCGAGGACTACGCGCGGACGGCGCGGGCAAAGGGGCTCGGGACGCGCGCCGTCCTCTTCCATCACGTCTTACGCAACGCGCTCATTCCCTTCATCACGCTTTTGGGCGCGACCGTTCCGGCGCTGTTCGGAGGGGCGGTTATCACCGAGCAGATCTTTGCCTACCCCGGCATGGGGCAGCTGTTTTGGCAATCGGCCGTCGATCGCGACTATGCGACGCTGCTCGGCATGACCGTGATCACCGGACTCCTCGTCGTCCTCGGCAACCTGCTCGCGGATGTCTTATATGCGGTCGTCGATCCACGGGTTCGATATGATTGACGCAGCGCTCACGCCCGCCGTCGAGGAAGCCGGTTCCCCGCGCAGGCGAGGACGCGGCCTCGGCGGGGTTGCGAGCGCGAGCCTCCTCTGGCTCACGCTGGTGGTGCTGGCATGCACGTTTGGCTCGCTCGCCATCCATACGAATCCCAACGCAACCGATGTCGCCGCCGCGTTCGCTCCGCCGAGCGCGCGGCACTGGCTGGGGACGGACGACTTGGGGCGAGACGAGCTGCTCCGCGTTCTGATCGGCGGCCGCGTGACGATCGGCGTCGGAGCCGTGGCCGCGGCCGTCGCGATGTTGATCGGGAGCGTTTACGGCGCCTTCTGCGGATACTACGGTGGCTGGATCGACGCGTTGCTGATGCGCGCGGTCGACGTCTTCATGAGCGTCCCAACGCTTTTTTTGCTGCTCTTTCTCGCCGCAATGTTCCACGGAAATATCGTTACCCTCATGCTCGTCATCGGCGTCACCTCATGGTTAGGACCGGCGCGTCTCGTTCGCGGCGAGATTCTCTCGCTGAAGGAACGGCCTTACGTGGAGGCCGCGCGTTCGCTGGGCGCGACCGACGCCCGGATCATCTTCCGGCATCTCATCCCGAATGCGTTCGGGACGATCGCGACGACCACGACGTTCATGGTGGCTAGCGCCATGCTTGCGGAAACGGCGCTCTCGTACCTGGGCATCGGCGTGCGCGCGCCGACGCCTTCGTGGGGAAGCTTGCTTTCGGGCGCTCAGAGCGATATCTTTGCGCGCGCGTACTGGTTGATTCTCCCGCCCGGCCTTGCTATATTGCTCACCGTCGCAGCACTCAACTTCGTTGGAGATGCGATACGGGAACGCAACAACGACGTCGCCGGTGTGATGTAATGCTGCAACGAATACTCGCGGCCTTCGCGCTGCTGAGCGTATGCGCGTGCGGCGCGAGAACGGCCGAGACGCGTAATCCGAACGCGATTATTTGCGCCTGGATCGCCGGCCCCGACGGTTTCGATCCCTTCGCAACGATCGGCTCGGCCGCGACGATGGCGGAAGACCTGATTTACACGCCTTTGATCGATATCGGTCCGAACCTTTTGCCGAAGTGGCGCACAAGTTTGGCGTATCGCGTCGACGTCTCCGACGGCGGCACGCGCTACCTTCTGCACCTCCGGCATGGCGTACGATGGTCGGACGGAACGCCGCTCACCGCAAAGGATGTGGCCTTCACGATACGGTTGGGAACGAATCCCGGACTGCTGCACGGAGTTTCCGCAGATTTTGCGCTGATGCGCTCCGTTCGCGCGATCGGCAAGTACGTGGTGGAGGTGCGCCTCGCGCGTCCGTCGCCGCCGTTCCTCGTCAATGCGCTAGGAGAGATTCGGCCGCTGCCCGAGCGTCTTTTGGATCGATATCCCCCAGGCACGAAGCGTGAAGCGGCCTTCGTCAATACCGACGCCGCGTTTTCGCAGCATCCCTTGGTGAGCGGACCGTGGCGCATCGTGCGCAACGTTCCCGAAGCCTACCTGATTCTCGCGCCGAATCCATCGTATTGGGGCCCCAAGCCGCAGATACAAGAAGTGGTTTTTCGCGTCTACCCCGAGCAGGACTCGCTCTTCGCCGCGGTCGCGGCCGGCGAAGTCGACGTTACCGATTTGCCGCCGAATCTCTGGCGCGTTCGCGACCGTCTGCGCGGGGATCACCGGTTCGTCAGTTGGCCGTGGAACGTGACGTTCGTCTTGCTCCCAAACTATCGCGACCCGTCGATTTCATGGATCCGCGATTCGCGCATCAAACGAGCCATGATGTATGCGATCGATCGCTCCTTCATCGTCACGCACATCATGAGCGGACAGGCGGACGTCTTGAACGGCCCGGTTCCGACGTTCTCTCCCTACTACGACCGGGCGCTGCGCCGGTATCCCTACGACCCGCAAAAAGCGCGCGCGCTGTTGGACGCGGCCGGCTGGCGAATGCGTGACGGTATCCGGATGAAAAACGGGCAGGCGCTGCGTATCACGCTAAAGACCGGTGGCGCGACCGACGCCGTGGCGAGCGACGTTGCGGAACTCATCCAGGCCAATTTCAAGGCCGTCGGCATCGATTGTCGCCTCGAAAACGAAGAATTGCAGACATTCTTTAGCGACGTCAACGCCAGCCACTTTCAATTGGCGCTGCGAGGAAACATCTTGAGCCCATACCCGGATGACTACAAATGGTACGACTCGTCGCAGACGCGCGCGAACGGCGGCTATAATTTCGGCTCTTACGGCAACGCGCGCATCGATGCGGCGATCGAGTCCGCCCGAACCGCGCCGAGCTTGGCCGCCTCGCGTGAAGATCTGGACCGCTATCAGCGGCTCGCGGCGCGAGATTTGCCGGCCATCTACCTGTTCTCGAATCGCCTCGGCGCCGTCGTGCCACGAGATCTCACGGGATACGAATTAGATCCCGAAGCGCCGGCCGCACTACCGATGGGGCTGCAATTCTGGAAGCGCCCGCGTCCGCCCGGGTAACTGCGTCGCCTCAAGAAACAGGGCGTACCAGTGGTCGTGCTGCAAGAGGTCGTCGTGGGCAACGCCGGTCGTCAGGACGAACGTCGGCGCGCGGGTCTGCAATTCCGCCAGCGTCATCGTGCTGGCGAGACGGACGTAGACGTTCGGTTGGGGGCCTTGCACCATCGCCATGAGCGCGGCATTGCCCGTGCTGGTGTCGGCGGTAAAGAGGCTGAGCAGATGGTGATCCGGCGAAGCGTTCGTCCAATCTGCAAAGGCCCGATAGTATCCATATGCAGCGTCGAACAGCAGCACGTCGGAGATGTTCCGGTTCATTCCGCCACGCGCGAGCACGCCGCCCGCCCCGCCGTAGCCTCCGCTGTGCGCGCTCAGAACGATCCGGCCGATACCGGCGCTGGGCACGATGCCTCGCGCGTGCAGCCAGCCCGAGACCTCCGTCATAAAGCGCCGAAACCCGTCTGTTGCCAGCTCCAGCTTCCCATCGCCGGAATCGGGTGCGTCCTTCGGGCCCTGCGGAACGATGAGTACCGCATTACGTCCGCTCCGCACCAACTGCTCGCGTAAGCGATACCGCGCAAGAACGTTGCGTACGTCGTTGTTCCATCCGTGAAAATGCACGACGTACGAGATGTCGTTGCCGACCGGCGAGATGCCGTCGGGTACGAAGATGGCTACCGTGGAATCGTCGTAACTCGTCGCGAAGCCGAAGTGCTTGCCGTCGTAATCGTATCCTTCGGCGCGGCTCCGATCCGGAAACGGCGCGCTGCGGAAGGCCTGAAAGTACGTCCGGCCGCCTGGAACCTCAAGCGGCGAGCCGGCGAGCGTCCCCCCGGCCAGGCCGCCCATGAGGGCCAAGAATGCGCCGCGGGTCCAGGGCATGCGAGCCGCTAGGGCTGCGCCGGGTGCTCGACGGCGGGCGGCGCGGCATGCTCCAGCGGCGGCTCCTCCAGGAGCGGCTCCTCGAGTTGCTCGCCCGCGGCGAGCTCTGCGAATTCCGCGTCGTGTTCTATCGAGGGGAGCAGAGGCGTCGGGGGGCGGTACGTCTCGTGGATCGGGTCGGAGACATCGGCTGCGCGCTCCATCTCGGCGACGAACGCCGCGGAGGTGCTCTGGACCTCGCGCATCAGGCGGCCCGCCTGGCGCATCATTTTAGGGAGCTGGTCCGGCCCGAAGAGCAGTAGCGCCAGGACCGAGACGACCATGATATCGGGGACGGAAAACATGCGGCCCTACCATTCTGCAGGGCCTCCTCCAACACCCGTGCAAGCTCTCACATCCATCCGTGAAGATTATCTACACGCGAGGAAATCGCACCGAAACGCTCGCTTCCCTCGCTACGCTTCGCAAGATCCTGGGCCGCTTCATCGCGCACCGCGTTTTCTATGAAGTCTCGAGCCGCAGCAAGCGCGGGCACGAGTTCTTCTCCGCGAAAAACATCTTCATCGTCGGGCACCTCGAGGTGACGAATTACGAACATCTCAAGATTCTGCTCTTCGACGCGCACAGCACGGCGCACTCGATCGAGATCATCAACCCGCAAACGATGCGTATCTACGACGAACTCCCCGGCCGCGGCTTCGCAGTCTCGTTCATCAGCGAGAGCGAGGGGGGCGTCGAAACGCGGTGCTACATTCGCGATGAGGGCGAGGATGAAAACCACCTCAAACAGCAGACCGGTTTGGAGAAGATCACGCTTCCGCAGCTCTTCGAGTACCTCCAAGAACTCACGGTAGCGGACGCCGTTTCGAGCAAATAGCTCTAGGCGGCGACTACAGCTTGAAGAGCGCGTCGTTGATCGCGCCGGGAGAGACGTGCAGCGATGCGAGCACCCCCGGCGTTCGTACGGCTTGCGCCGCAATGCCGAACGCTAGATGTTTCGGCAGATAGTGCCCTTCGGCGCGCTGCGCGCCCTCTTGAAAAACGATGAGCGCTTCGCGGCTGAGCCAGACGCTCTGCGTCCCATCCGGGACTTTGAAGGCCAGCGTGTCGTAGCGCTGCATCGCCACGCGCTCGGCGAGTTGCGCGTGCGGTTCGGGGATGCGGCCGGCGACGTACTTCGGCCCTTCGCCCGGAGGGAGCGCCTCAAGACGATCGTTCGGCAACACGCTCGCGAGAGCGGGACCGATCTGCGGCTCTTCCAACAGCGCTAGCAGCAACGTGCGCGTCGTGATGAACGGCTCACCCAAACGCAGCGCGATGGCCGCGGCGGCGCGCATGACACCGAGCAGCGCTTCGGATACGTACACCTGCTCGGTTTGGTCGTTCATGAGCGTTTGCTTGGCTTCCAAGTGAATCGCCCCTCCAGCCGCTGCGCCTTGCGCAACGAGCGGACGGCATCACCCAAGCGGCCTTGCTTCCGATACGCGGCCGAGAGATTCAGATGCGCCAGCGCGAAACTCTCGTCGCTTGCAATGGCGGCTTCGTAATAGGGCACGGCTTGATCGGTATCGCCGCGCTCCAACGCAAGGTTCCCCAAATTCGTCAAGGCCGCCGGGTATTGCGGCAAAGCCGCGAGCGCGGCCTCGAAATACTCGCGAGCCCGCTCGCGTTCGCCGAGTGAAACGATGGCGACGCCGCGCTTGTTCAGCAGAAACGCCCGCTCGCCGGGCGGAAGGCCGGATCCTTCGAGCAGTGCTCCGAGCGCGCGCTCCGCTTCGGCGAAGTCGCCCCCTTCGAGCGCGCGCAAAGCCGCCTCTCGCGGAGATGCGGGCGATTTGGAAGCGAATCGTCGAAAGAACTTGAACACGGTCCCCCTATGTTCACGATCGACGTGCTCACGCTCTTTCCGGAAGTCTTCGCTCCCTTCGTCGGGCTCTCGATCGTGGGACGCGCCGTAGAGGCACGGCTCGTCGACATTCGATACCATCACCTGCTGGATGCCCTGCACGGCAGCGAGCGCGCCGATGACGTCCCGTTCGGCGGCGGGGCCGGCATGGTGATGCGCATCGAGCCGGTAGCCCGGGTGTTGGACGAGATTCTCTCCCAGGCACAGGCCGGCGAGCGGCGTGCGATCCTGGTCCCCAGCCCCAGCGGCGTTCGCTTCACCCAAGCCCGCGCCCGCGAGCTCACGCAACTCGACCGGCTGGTGCTGATCTGCGGGCACTACGAGGGCATCGACGACCGCCTCGGGCGGCTCTATCCGATCGAGGAGGTCTCGCTCGGCGATTTCGTGCTCACGGGGGGCGAGTTACCGGCCCTATGCGTGATGGACGCAACCGTTCGCTTGCTCGAGGGTGCGATCCATCCGGAATCCGCCCGCGATGAATCGTTCTCCGCCGGCCTGCTCGACCACCCGAGCTTTACCCGGCCCGCCTCGTTTCGCGGGGTGGACGTCCCCGAGGTGCTCCTATCGGGCAACCATGCCAAAATCGCGGAATGGCGCCGCGAGCAGTCGCGAGCCCGCACGATCGCCCGCCGCAAGGATCTGCTGGAGCCCCGCGATAGCGCGGAGTGACAGGAGTCGCTTGCGGGGGCGAAGCTGCCCGTGGTATTATGCCGAGGTTGTGCTGGGGTCTGCCCCGGCTATTCGTTCGTCCGCTCTTTAGAGAAAAGCAAACATGAACGTCATCGATGTCCTCAACAGCGAGCAGCTCAAGGCGAGCATCCCGGAGTTCCGCTCCGGCGATACCGTGAAGGTCTATTCCAAGGTCGTCGAAGGCGGCAAAGAGCGCGTCCAGATGTTCGAAGGCGTGGTAACCGTCCGCACCGGCGGCGGCTCTCACTCGGCCGTCACCGTGCGCCGCGTCGCTCACGGCGTCGGCGTCGAGAAGACGTTCCTGCTGCACAGCCCCCGCGTCGAGAAGATCGAAGTGAGCAAGCGCGGCATCGTCCGCCGCAGCCGCCTCTACTACCTCTCGGACAAGATCGGTAAGGCCGCCCGCATCAAAGAAAAGAAGGCGACGAAGTAGCCTGACCCCGCTTGAGCTGCTCGGGCTGATCCTGGTCTTCGCGATCGCCCGAATCGCCCTCGGATTCTTCACAAGAGCGGCCGACGACGATCAGTCGTCGGCCGCTCTTGTCGTACGCGAATACCTGGACGCCTTCATCGTTGCGGGCCTGGTCGCCCGCTTTCTGACGACCTTCGTCATCCGCACGTTCTATATTCCGTCGATTTCGATGGTCCCGACCTTGCAAGTCGGCGACATGCTGCTGGTCAACGAGCTCGACTACCATCTGCACGCGCCCCGCCCCGGCGATATCGCCGTCTTCACCCCACCGGTGCGATCGGGCGGTGACGAGTTCATCAAACGCGTCATCGGCGTGGCCGGCGACACGATCCGGATCGCAGGCGGGGTGGTCTATCGGAACGGCACGGCACTGAAGGAACCCTACGAAAACGAGCCGCCGAGTTACGA
The DNA here is from genome assembly GCA_027315505.1 of Vulcanimicrobiota bacterium. Classification (GTDB taxonomy): domain Bacteria; phylum Vulcanimicrobiota; class Vulcanimicrobiia; order Vulcanimicrobiales; family Vulcanimicrobiaceae; genus DAHUXY01. The sequence goes on from DAHUXY010000057.1 coordinate 19,423, forward strand.
CCTAAAAATCGCCGGCTATACGATCTACGTGGACGGGCAGCCTCTCGACCCCACGACGGCGAATATCCCCCCGAGGTCGATGTGGCAGGCGCCGGATCGTATACCCCGGGGCTTTGTTTTCATGCTCGGCGATAATCGCAACTACTCCGAAGACTCCCACGTTTGGGGCTTCGCACAAATTCACGGACGCTTTGCGGCCGGCCCGCTCGCGCATAGTAAGACGGTCGCGGGATTCGCCGGACGCGCAATAATGATTTTCTGGCCCTTCGACCGCATTCGCATCCTTCACTGATTCACGAGAGAAGATGACTCCACTTCAACTCCTTACGCTCGTAGCCATTATCGCCGTCGCGCGCATCGTGCTCTCTTTACGCCCCGTCGTAGCGAGTTCCGGCGGGCGAACCACCGCGATCGCGCGCGAATATCTCGACCCGTTCATCGTTGCCGGGCTTGCCGCGTGGATCCTGATCACCTTCGTCGCCCGCACGTACTACATTCCTTCGGCATCGATGGTGCCGACGCTGGAAGTACACGACGTGCTCTTGGTCGACAAGTTCGAATATCGGTTCCACAAGCCGAACGAAGGCGACATCGTCGTCTTTCCGCCGCCGATCCCCACGCCCGACGACTTCATCAAACGCATTATCGGGCGGCCGGGCGACACGATGCGCATCGAGGGAGGCATCGTCTACATCAACGGCAAGGCGCTGGCCGAGCCGTACATCGCGCAACGCCCGGATTACGAACTCGAAATCAAGAATTACGGCGTCTACGTCGACGGCCAGCCGCTCGACCCGTCGGTCGCAAATATTCCGCCCAAATCGGCCTGGACCGCGCCCGACCGGATCCCGCCCAACTGCTACTTCATGATGGGCGACAATCGGAACGATTCGGAAGACTCGCACATCTGGGGATTCGCGCAAGCCGGCGGAACGTTCGCGACCGGCCCCCGAGCGGGTAAACCGGCCGGATTCACCGGGCGGGCATTCTTGATCTTCTGGCCGATCTCGCAGGCAAAGATTCTCTCGCGTTAGACCGAACACCACGCGACGTGACTCGGCTCTTGCATTGGCGCTCGCTTGCGAGCCTCGCGTTGCAGATGGTAATTCTCGCTCTGCTGATTGCGGCATTCTTCATTCGAATGCCGCAAGTCTCCGGGCTTTCGATGGAGCCGCACATCGTCTCGGGCGAGTACGTGCTCATCAACACGATCGCGTACCGCCTAGCGCCGCCGCATCGCGGCGATATCATCGCCTTCCGCCACGACGGCGACCCGCCGGAGATCTTCATCAAGCGCGTCATCGGGCTACCCGGCGACCGCGTGCGCATCGAACGCGGTACGGTTTTTCTCAACGGCGTCCCGCTCTCCGAACCGTATATCCGTTTCACCGACACACGAAGCTTCCCGGAGGTCACCGTACCGCCCGGCGCCGTCTTCGTATTGGGCGATAATCGCGCAAACAGCGAGGACTCGCGGGTCTTCGGGCCCGTTCGCGAACGCCTGATCATCGGTCGCGCGATCGCCGGCGTATGGCCGATCCACGATATCGGCGCGCTGTAGCCGTGAGCGATAATCTCGATAAGGTCGTGCAGTGGTACCCCGGCCATATGGTCCGGGCGATGCGCAAGATCGGCGAATACCTCAAGCTGATCGATATCGTCATCGAGGTGATCGACGCTCGCGTGCCGCGTAGCGGGGCGAACCCCGCACTCGACACGCTCGCCAAAAACCGCGAGCGTATCGTCATCCTCAATCGCGACGATCTCGCGAACCCTTCGATTACCAAGAGCTGGCTCGCGCACTTCGCATCGACCGGACGCGAGGCGCTGGCGACAACCGGGCGCGAGCAGCAGAGCCTCACCCGAGCGATCGCGGTGATGAAACGCATGGCGGCCGGACGCGGGGCATCGCGCGCAATCGTCGTGGGCCTGCCCAATTCGGGAAAATCCTCGATCATCAACGGGCTCTTGCGAAGAGCGGCCGCTCGCACAGAAGACCGGGCAGGCGTCACGCGCCAATTACAGTGGTTTCGCCTAGGGCCGGGCCTCGAGGTGATGGATACGCCAGGCATTCTCGTGCCGAAAATCGCAACCAGAGAAGCCCAGTGGAAACTCGCGATGGTGGGTGCGGTTCCACGCGAACGCTACGATCCCGAGGAAGTCGCTATCAATTTTCATCGCTGGCTGACCGAAAGTACGCACGGCCGCACCCGCGTTCCGGATCTCGAAACGTTCGCTGCCGCGCGCGGCTTCGCGCGTAAAGGCGGCGAGATCGATTACCACAACGCCGCGCAATCCTACATCAGCGCGTTCAACGACGGCGTGTTCGGCCGCATCTCCTTAGAAGCACCCGATGACCCCGCAGCAACGTAAGGAACGCAGCGCGTACGAGCGCGAACGGCGACGGTTACACCGGTTGCATCGATACGAGTACGCCGCGCGCGAGCGCGGATTTCAGCTGGTCGGCGGCATCGACGAAGTGGGGCGCGGCCCGTTGGCGGGGCCGGTCGTGGCGGCCTGCGTCGTCGCTCGCGAGCCGCTGATGATTCACGGCCTTAACGATTCAAAAAAGGTTCGCCCGGAGATGCGCGATTCGATCGCCCATCAAGTGCGCGAGTTGGCGGCCGGCTGGGCCATCGGGGTGGCGACGGTCGCGGAGATCGACCGGCTCAATATCTATTGGGCGAGCGTCCTGGCGATGGAGCGGGCGATAGCAGCGCTGCCGTGTGAATCGCCGGAGTATCTCTTTACCGACGCGGTCCGCATCACGTCGTATACGGGGCCCCAAGAACCGTTGATCAAAGGCGACGCGCTCTGTGCGGTCATCTCCGCGGCATCGATCGTAGCCAAAGTCTACCGCGACGCGCTCATGCAGGAGCTCGACCGCGAAGACCCGCGCTACGGCTTCGCGACCCACAAAGGCTATGCGACGCCGCAGCACATCGAGGCGCTGCGGGTCCACGGGCCGTGCGTCCATCATCGAGCCGGCTTCACGCGAGTCAAGGATGCCCAGCTCGACTTCTTCTAAGGGCCGGGACGGCGAGGACCGGGCGGTGGCCCTGCTCGAGGCGGCCGGCTACCGGATCTTGGAGCGCAACGTCCGCGTACCCGGGGGCGAGATCGACATCGTCTGCCTCGACGGCCGAACGCTGGTGTTTGTGGAGGTCAAGCAGCGTAACGGGGCGGCTTTCGGGCCGGCCCTCCGCGCCGTCGACGCCCCTAAGCGCACACGGTTGCGCCGGGCCGCTGCGGATTACGCCCAAATCGTCGCGCCCGCAGCGAG
>DAHUXY010000070.1 GCA_027315505.1 Vulcanimicrobiota bacterium
TCGATCGCGGCGATGAGGCCGTGGCCACGGCGGTCACCAGCGCAGCCGGGGACTTTCGGTTTACGTCGATCCCTCCGGGCGATTATTCGGTGCTCATCAACGCGCGCGGTTACGAATTGACGCGCGCGCCGGGGATCGTGATTTCCTCCGGCCAGCGCTCCGTCAGCTTCGAGACGGCGATCCAGCGTTCGCGCGGAAACCCGCGCACGATCGCAACGGTCGTAGCGCAACGGGCAGCGCTCCAAACCTCGACCACGATCAACGCGCACGTTTCGGCTCCTCTTCTGCAGGATCAGAACTACATGCGGGCCGGCGACGCGTTGCAATCCGTCGCGGGAGTGAACACAAGCACGAGTTCCGCCGTCGGCGACGACCTCACCGTCAGCATTCGCGGCTTCGACCCAACCGAGACCGCAACGCTGCTGAACGGCCACCCGATCGGCCCGATCGGCGCATTTGGAAACGGCTTCGATTACCAGGTCTCCCCGTTCTGGGGCCTGAGCGGCGTCAACGTGATCTTCGGATCGGGCGCGACCGGCATCTACGGCGCGACGACCATCGCCGGCGCCGTCGACTTCAACACCATTACCCCGACGCTCGAACCCCACGCCGTCATCCAGCAAGGCGTCGGCAATAACGAGAAGCTCATGACCGGTCTTGAGTTCACCGGAACCCTCGGAAAGCTCGGGTACGCCCTCGCGCACGGCGTCGAAGGTACCGACGGCATGTTTTCACCGCAGGTTATCGCGCAGGCCGGCAATCGCGGAAACGACTTTACCGCCGCTACACTCGCGAACAACACCTACTCGGTGGCGGGAACCTACGTGCTGCACAACGACCTGCTGGATCTGCAGTACACCTTCGATCGGCGCACGCGCATCTCGGTGACGGGCTACTCGGCGACCTCGTGGGACGATAAATCCGGGAACGGCGACACCGATTTTCTGCCCGGTACAACCGTCGCGTATCGCGCCCAGCAGGCGCTCGACGGGAACAACAATCAATCGACGGTAACGCTTCCGAATCAGACAACCGCCACGTGCACGGGTTCGATCGCCGTGCTGAATGACTCGGCGGCGGGCTACGGCTGCCTTCCGGTGAGCCAATACGCAGCGGGAGCCTCGGGGCCGGCCGGCGGCGGCACCGGGCCGTGGCAGGCCATTCGCAATCAAGATTACGATGCGCGCCTCACGCAGGCGATCGGGCGCACGCAGTTCACCGTCGACGGCTTTGCCGATAGCTATGGCTTGGACTACAATCGCGCCGCGCAAGACAGCTCCTATAACAGCAACTACTACCGCACGCGCGGGGCGCTCGTCGGTGACGAATTCACGCTGGGCAATCACGACCTTAGCTTGGGCTACTACTACCAGCATCAGCTCCACACGGGCGTCGCGTATCCGATCTTCGATCAATACGGTAACCTGATTCCCACGACCGGGCCGGCCGCAACCGGCGCCTAAACGCTCACGTCGTCCAGTTACTACCTGCGCGACATCTACGCGCCCAACCAGCGGCTGTCACTTCTAGGGAACTTCTGGTTCCAACGTTCGAAGAATACTGCCACGACGAACTTCGATCCGCGTCTGACGATCGTCTTTCGCCCCGACAATCGCGACGTCGTGCGCCTAACGGGCGGCCGTTCGTACAGCGAACCCGATCCCTCGCTCCTCTACGCTCATCCGTCGTTCAATACGACGGCGACGAACATCAATCCAATCTGCGGCGCGGGGCCCGTTAATCCGGTGGGCAGCGTTTCGAATCCGAGCCTGCAACCCGAAACGGCGACCGATCTGGAGTTCGCAGTCGGCCACCGATTCAGCCCCGGAGTCACCGTCCAGGCCGACGTGTACGATGCCAACGAGCGCAACGCGCTCTTCGGTGGGAACCTTCCGCTCTCGGCGCTCGGACAGACGCAGATCCCCGCCAACTATATCGCACAGTATCTCTCCATCATAGACTCGCGTTGCCCGGGCGAAACGGCTACGACCGGCAATTTGAGCGTCTCAACCACATTCAATGCGGCATCGGCACGCTATCGCGGCGTCGAGCTGACCACGACCGTCGCGCTCATGCGCGGTCTGACGTTTACCGGCGATTACGATGTGATGTCCTCAAGCTATCTCGGGCTCTCCGATGCGCTGCTGCAGAATAACGTCCAACTCATCAACGGCTCGCAGATTCCGGGCGTGCCGCTCCATAAAGCCAACGTGGGGATCACCTACCGGTCCCGTGGTGGATTCTCGACGAGCTTGCTCGGGCATTACCTCGGCAACGGAAACAATCTCAACCGCCCCGCGTTCTGGTGGGCCGATTTCAATATCGCGCAGACGGTCGGAAATCGCACCGTCAACTTCGGAGTGAATAACCTCTTCAATAGTGCCGCCCAAAATTACGGGTATATTGGCCTGGGGACGTTCTATCCCGAAAACCAGTTCGGTAGCGATATCAACAGCTTCCAGCAAGGCCGTGAAGAATTCGGCCTACCCTTCCGTCAAGTTTGGATGACGGTGACCTACAAGCTCTAATCCGGCTCGCGTGACGAAGAGGAGCCTACGTTTTACGTAGGCTCCTTTTTCTTATGCCGCGCAAGCGACCCAACCCAAGCGTACAGCCCGAGAATCGCCGCGACGAAGGCGAGCGGGCCGAGGATGTTCGCGTAACCCGCAAAGGTATCGCCGACGAGGGCCAGCGGCGGTGCATTGCCGCTCGCCACGATGACACCCGCCAACAGCACGCCCAGCAGGCTCTCGCCCACGATGAGGCCGGAAGCCATGAGCACGCCGAGCCGCTGCGCCATCTCGGCGCGGTCG
>DAHUXY010000081.1 GCA_027315505.1 Vulcanimicrobiota bacterium
CATCTCGCCGAAGATCCCAGACATTGCGTACGGATCGGTATCCGGAACGACATGTCCCAAGCCCGCCTCGAACGGGACCTGCACCGTACCGCCGGTCCAATATAACGGCGCGAACGTGCCGATTTCGTTCTTCGATTACTATAATCAGACCGAAGAAGACAAACTCGACGGCCTCTCCTTCGAGTGGGATCACCCGATCGGAAACAGCGACGTCCTGACGTTTGCCATCGATCAAACGAACTCGCAAACGACCGCGTATTCGATCTCGTCATTCACCAGCGTCGGGCTGCCGACGGGTTCGTCGCAACGCTTCACCACCGCGCTGCTACGCGGGCGCTTCGATCTGAGCCCCAAGCTCTCGTCGACGTTGAGCCTCTACGAAAATACCTACCGCAGCACGTATCCGGTGACGTGTCCGTTCTCGGGCAGTTTTTCGAATTGCGCGATCGACGGTTCGAACGTGACGTTCAACACGAGCACCAACTCGCATTTCGACCAACGACTGGGCTTTGAGTATCGGCCGCAGCACAATCTCGCGCTGCGCTCATCGGTCGGGTCCTCCATCGCGCCGCCCTACCTCGCGCTGCTCAGCCAGATCACCCCGCCCGGAGCCACGTTCAACACCAGCACGGGCCTGGCGACGCTGACGCACAATAACGGCGGGCTGCGGCCGGAGACCGCGTTCGGGTTCGATCTCGGAGCGGACTACCGGTTCAACGATCGCGTGACGTCGCTCTCGGGTGACGTCTATCAGACCAACTTGTTCAACCACTACTTCGGGCAAACGGTACCCAGCCCATACACCTGCGGCGGCGGTGTGATTCCTTGCTCGGTGGCCGGCGGCGGTGCAATCCCCGCCAATACGCCGATCTACTACAGCGAAATCACGAACCTCAGCAGCGCGCGTTTTCAAGGCGTCGAGCTGCAGATACGCCGGACCCCCGAGGTCGGCTTGGGTTACTCGCTCTCCGGCGGATTGCAACGCGCGTACGTCTATAATCTGCCGCCGTACTTCTATTGCAGCCAACCGGGGCCGGCCTGTACTGCGAACCAGAATCTCAATATCATCACCAACCAGAACTTCAACGGCGGTAGTATCGGATTCGGCAGCACGATCGGGAGCATGAACACGCGCGTTCCGTACGCGCAAGGCAACCTCGAACTCTCGTACCGCACCAAGAACGGCGCGTACGCGGCGTTCGGCGACACCTACTACGGCAACAATAACTCGCTCAACGAACCGCCCTTCGGAATCGCCTACGCAACGGTCCGCTACCCGCTGACGAAGCTTGTCTCGGTGCAGATCTCCGGCGACAATATCTTCAATGCCTATAACGGACTCTTCCCCGTGTATGGGGGCGGCGTACCGATCCAACTCGCGAACGGCGCGCAGGGCGCGACGGTCGGGAACGTGTTGGGCCCGGCAACCTATCGCTTCGAACTCACGAAAACGTTTGGGGCGGGAGCGAGCGACTTCCAGAACCCATAGCGGCATCGGCCGCTCGTTCCACGGGGCTCGCGCGTGGCGCGGGCCCTTTTTTTATTCCGGCGACTTCGAAAGCTCGACAATGATCTTCCACTCGTGCGGTGCGACCGGTTGAACCGAGAGCCGCGACCCGCGTTTGAGCAAGGCCATGCCCACGAGCCGAGGATCCGCTCGCATGCGTTCCAGCGTCACCGGATGCTGCAGCGGCTTCACGAAACCGACGTCGACCATCATCCAGATCGGCTTCTCCGGCGTGCTACGCCGGTCGTAATACTCACCGTGCGGGTCGAACGCCGTGGTATCCGGGTGCGCGGCGCGCACCACCTCGCATATCCCGACGGCGCACGGCTGCGGAATGCTCGAATGATAGAAAAGCCCGCGATCCCCGACCTGCATCTCCATCATCGCGTTGCGCGCCTGATAGTTTCGCACGCCCGACCACGGGGTCGTGCGATCTTCGCGAAGCTGTTCGAAGCTATACGCGTGCGGTTCACTTTTGAAGAGCCAATATCGCATGGTTGCTCCGAGTTATCGGGAGAGGGACTACCGGGTAAGATAAGAAGCGTTGGGCCATGCTGCGCCGCCTCCTTCTTGCATGCCTCTCTCTGGCCGCGTGCGGGGTTTCGATCCCCGCAAACGCCGCACCGGCGCCCGTTCTCCCGGCCGCGATGCTTTTGAGCGATATCCACTTCAACCCGTTTGCGGACCGGGCGATCGTGGAGCGGCTGGCGGCCTCTCCCGCAAATCGCTGGCGGTCAATCTTCACCTCCGCCGACGCGCAGCGATTCTCGGGGTATGGCTCCGATACGAATTTCGCGTTGCTCGAGTCGGCTCTGGACGCGATGAAATCCGCGGCGCCGGAGCCCGCGCAGATAATCATCAGCGGCGATTTTCTGGCCCACGGCTTTCGCAAGCGCTTCGATGCGGACTTGCCGCGTCAAAGCGACGCGCAGTACGACGCTTTCGTCGATAAGACGGTCGCATTTTTAGCGCTCGAATTTC
>DAHUXY010000092.1 GCA_027315505.1 Vulcanimicrobiota bacterium
TCAATCTGCTCGTTCCCGCGGAGCCGGCAGCGGAGACATCCGAAGAAGAAGCGGCCGCAGAAGAAGCCGCCGCAGAAGAAGCCACCGCAGAAGAAGCCACCGCCGAGCAGCCCTCCGCTATCGAACCCCAAGCATGAGCGCCTACGACAGCTACGCCGCGGAGTACGCCGCCGGACGAACCGGGTATTCGAACGATCTCTACAACACGCTCGTCGGCTTTGGCCTTTCGCAGCGGCACCGCGTCTTAGACGTGGGCTGCGGGAGCGGTTTGGCGAGCGAACCGCTCATCGCGAACAACTTCCAGGTAACCGGCGTCGACGCTTCCGAACCCATGTTGGCGCAAGCCCGCCGTGAATTCCCCGACGCCTCTTGGACCGTCGGCCGGGCGGAATCGCTACCGTTTCAAGACGGCAGCTTCGATGCCGCCATCAGCGCACAGGCATTCCATCACTTCGATCGCACCAAAGCGATCGCCGAAATTCTGCGCGTCGTGCGCCCCGGCGGCATGGTCGCGATCTGGTGGAAACACTTGACGGGCGACGACCCGGTGAAACAGTTGCGCGACAGCGTCTTGAGGGATGTGGGGGCCGAACCCCAGCCATCCGGGCTTAGCGGCGGATTCAAAGAATTTTACGCCGCTCCGTTTGCCGAGCATCGGTTGCGCGTTCTCCCCTGGCGCTTGGTGACGCGCGCGAGCACATATCTTCAGTACGAGCGCTCGCGCAAGAGCGTTCGCGATGCCCTCGGTTCGGAGTCCTCGCGATATTTCGATACGCTCGACGCGCGCATCCACGAGATGTTCGGTGCGGGCGACCCGCTCGTGCCGCTCTCCTATCTGCAGTTTGTCTACCTTGCGAAAGCGGGGTCGTAAGCATGCGCATCGGATTACACTTGCGGATGGCCGGTGGGTACGCAAACGCCATCGCTCACGCCAAGAGCGTAGGCTGCACGGCGATGCAGATATTTTCGAGCAATCCGCGCAGCTACCGCACGACGCCGGTTGACACGGCGATGCTCGCATCGTTCTCGCAGGCTCGCAGCGCAGCGGATCTCGATCCCTGCGTCATCCACACGCCGTATCTCATCAACCTCGCCAGCGAGGATCCGAAAGTGCAGGCCGGTTCGCTTAACCTCCTGGCACACGATCTCGAAGCTGCCGCGCACGGCAACATTCGCTACGTCAATACGCATCTGGGTTCGTACGGCAAACGCGATCGCAACGAAGGCTTCGCGGCCATCGTCCACGGGCTCGAACACGCGCTCGACGCCGTCGCACCCGCCGTGTATTTGGTGTTGGAAAACTCGGCCGGCGCCGGCGCGCTGGCGGGCGGTACCCTGGAAGAGCTGGGACGATTCGTCCGCGCGGTCGACCACCCCCAACTCGGCGTCTGTTTGGACACCGCCCACGCTTGGGCGGCCGGTTACGAGATCGATTCCAAATCCGGTGTCGATCGCTTCATCGACGAAGCGAATACGCACATCGGCCTGGACCGCGTGCATATCTTTCATTTCAACGATACCGAGATTCCGCTGGGCGGCAATCGCGACCGGCATTGGCACATCGGCGAAGGCCGAATCGGTTTCGAGGGCTTCCGCTCGCTATTGGCCCACCCCGAACTGCGCGAGAAGACGGCCATTCTCGAAACACCGGGCGAAGACGCCGACGATCTGCGCAACATGCAGACGATCCTGGCCATCCAACAAGGCGCCCTCACCTAGGCCGCGACGATGATCGCGCACTTCGACATCGATGCATTTTACGCCAGCGTTGCGATCCGCGACGATCCGGCGCTCCGCGGCAAACCGGTCGCGGTTGCAGGCAGCCATCGCCGTTCGGTGGTCCTCACGGCTTCGTACGAAGCGCGCCCGTTCGGCGTGCGGTCCGCGCTCCCACTCTATCGCGCACTCGAAGCGTGCCCGAACCTCATCGTCGTCCCCCCGACGATGTCCAAATATAAGGATATATCGCGCGAGGTCTTCGCGATTTTCGCATCGCGTGCCCACGCCATCGAAGGCCTCTCCCTCGACGAAGCGTTCATCGATTTCGGCCCTTGCAGCCTCGGCGAAGCGACGTCGCTTGCGCAAACGATTCGCGACGAAGTGCTCGACGCCACCGGCCTCACCATCAGCGCCGGCGTCGCTACCGGAAAAATGATTGCGAAAATCGCTTCCGACGCATGCAAGCCGAACGGTCTGCTTGCGGTTGCGCCCGGCGACGAAGCCGCCTTTCTCGCACCGATGCCGGTAGGCCGCATCTGGGGCGTCGGCCCAAAATCCCAAGCCCGCCTCGAACTCGCAGGCATCACGACCATAGGCCACGTCGCCGCGCTCGATGACGCGCAAGCCTACCGGCACTTCGGCTCGTGGGCCAACCAAGTCCGCGCGCTCGCGCGCGGCATCGATAACCGCCCTGTGGAGTCGGATCGCGAAACCAAATCGATCTCGAGCGAAGAGACCTTCGAATACGACGTCCGCGAGGAACGCCGTTTAGCCGAAGTGTTGCGAGCGCAAGCAGCCGAGGTCGCCGAAAAGCTCGAACGCGAGGGGCTCAGCGCCTGCAGCGTCGGCGTCAAAATCAAACGCGCGGATTTCCGCACGCACGGCCGCCAGACGCATCTCGCCGAACCCACGCGCGACGCACGCCGCATCCTCAAAGCGGCGTTATACTGCCTGCGCCGCGCCGATCTGCAAGGCGCTCCGGTCCGCCTCATCGGCTTGCGCGTCGCATCGCTCGTGCCCGGGGAGCCGCTGCAGACGAGCTTCCTTTGATCCTTGGGCGTTGGGCCGGGAGTGCTCGGGTGAGCGAGGGCGATATGGGGTTGTGGGCACGCGCGCATTTTTACATCCATGTAAAAATGCTACTCGGTTC
>DAHUXY010000102.1 GCA_027315505.1 Vulcanimicrobiota bacterium
CGGATCGTCGACGAGTTTTACGACCAGAAACAGATCGCCGTTAGGGCCGCCGGAGAGCCCGATGCCGCCCTGCCCTGCAAGCCGGATGCGTTGCCCGTCGCCGATACCTTTGGGGATCGAGACTTCAAACTTCTTCGTGAGCAGCAGCCGGCCGGTGCCGCTGCACTGCGTGCAGAGGCGTCCGTTCTCCGTTCCGGTGCCGCGGCACCGCGGGCAGATATCTTCGACCTGTAGCGAGACGGCTTTCTTGCCGCCGTCGTAGACGTCGCGTAAGCCCAGCTCGATCGTCGTTTCGAGATCTTGACCGCGCTGCGCGAATCCCGTTTGTTGCGCGCCCGCGCCGCGACGGCCGATGCCCGAAAAGAACATGTCGAAGAAATCCGAAAAGCCGGTCGGGCCGGCTCCCGCGCCGCCGCCCGCTCCTCCGAAATTCGAGAAGTCGAAGTCCTGTTCGTTGTACCGCGTGCGATATTGGCGTTGCTGCTCGGCTTGTTGCGCGGCTTGCTGCCAATTCGATCCGAGAACGTCGTATTTACGGCGCTTCTCCGGATCGCCCAACACCTCGTAAGCCTCGGAGAGCTCTTTGAACTTCTCCTCGGCTTCCTTCGGTTTATCGGGGTTCGCGTCGGGGTGCCATTTGCGGGCGAGCTTGCGGTATGCGGACTTGATGTCTTTTTCAGCCGCACCCTTTGGAACGCCTAAGACGGCATAATAGTCTTTGTAATTCATCCGGCCGACGTAGCGACGATCACTTTTGCGGGGCGTAACAACTCCTCGCCGATCGTGTAGCCTTTCTCCGCAACTTCGACGACGGTGTCGTCCGGAACGCCGTCCGCCTGCGTCGTGCCGATCGCTTCGGCAACGCGGGGGTCGAAGGGCTTGCCCTTGACGTCGATCATCTTGACGCCTTCGGCGGCGAGAATCGATTCGAATCCCCGGAGCGTTTGCTCGATGCCGCCACGGAGTTTGTCGCCGCCGCTGTTGTCGAATTGCAGCGCTCGTTCGAGATTGTCGAGAACCGGCAGAAAACGCTCGAGCAACGAGCGGCGGTGTGACGTGACGATGGATTCGATGTCACGCTGCATGCGCTTCTTGTAGTTCTCGAAATCGGCCATCGCCATGAGGAACTTATTGTAGTTGTCTTCGGCCTTCGCGTGAGCAACCTGCAGTTGCTCGCGAACATCGCCGCCGTCGTCGAGAACGGCCTCGCCGGCTTCGGTGCTCAGCACCGATTCGTTATCAAACATGTAGTACTCGCTAGAGAAGAGTGAAGGCACGTGCGTGTTGGGCCGGCCTTGGGAAGGCCGGCCCAACATGGACGAGGCTGTTACTTGGCTTCTTTGAACTCGGCGTCAATGACGTCTTCGGGTGCGGTCGCACCGCTGGACTGTCCGTTCGCGCCGGCCTCTGCGCCTTCGCTCGCACCGGCTTCGCCGTTCGGCGACGCCGTTTTATAGAGCAGTTCGGCCATTTTGTAGCTCGCTTGCTGCAACTTCTCGATCGCCGGTTTGATCTCGGCGACGGTACCGTTTTCGCTGACGCGCTTGAGATCCGCCAGGGCCGTTTCGACTTCACCGCGGGCGGTGACGTCGAGCTTCTCGCCGACTTCCTTGAGCGACTTCTCGGTCGAGTAGATGAGGCTCGATGCGTTGTTGCGCACCTCGGCCTCTTCGCGCTTGGCCTTATCGGCCGCGGCTTGCAACTCGGCGTCCCTGACCATCCGTTCGACCTCATCTTTATTGAGATTGGTCGACGAGGTGATCGTGATCTGCTGCTCTTTGCCGGTGCCCAGATCCTTAGCGCTCACGTTGACGATGCCGTTGGCATCGATGTTGAACGTTACTTCGATCTGCGGTACGCCGCGCGGAGCCGCCGGGATGCCTTCGAGCCGGAAGCGCCCCATCGTCTTGTTGTCGCCCGCCATCGGACGTTCGCCTTGCAGAACGTGGATGTCGACCGACGTTTGGCCGTCTTCGGCCGTCGTGAAGATTTGCGACTTCTTGGTTGGGATCGTGGTATTGCGTTCGATCAACGTCGTCATCACGCCGCCGAGCGTTTCGAGCCCGAGCGAGAGCGGGGTGACGTCGAGCAGGACCACACCGGTCACTTCACCGCCGAGGACGCCGGCCTGAATGGCCGCACCGACCGCGACGACTTCGTCGGGGTTCACGGTGAGATTCGGCTCTTTGCCGGTGAGCTTCTTGACGAGCTCTTGAATGACGGGCATGCGCGTCGAGCCGCCGACCATGACGATTTCGTCGATCTTCGACAGATCGATCTTGGCGTCGGCCAGTGCGTTCTTGAACGGCGCGATACAACGGTCGGTCAAATCGGAGGTCAGCTCTTCGAACTTCGCGCGGGTCAGCGTGATGTCCAGATGCTTGGGCCCTTCTTGATCGGCCGTGATGAACGGCAGATTGATCGAGGTCTGGACGACTGCGGAGAGTTCGATCTTCGCCTTCTCCGCGGCTTCGGTCAGACGTTGCATCGCCTGCTTATCTTTGGAGAGATCGATGCCTTGCTCTTTGCGGAATTCCGCAACGAGCCAGTCGACGATGCGAATGTCGTAATCGTCGCCGCCCAAACGCGTGTCGCCGTTGGTCGACTTCACTTCGAAGACGCCGTCGCCGACTTCCAGGATCGAGACGTCGAACGTGCCGCCGCCCAGATCCCAGACCAGGATCGTTTCGTTCTCTTTCTCTTTTTTATCCAGCCCGTACGCCAAAGCAGCGGCGGTCGGCTCGTTGATGATGCGGAGCACTTCCAAGCCGGCGATCTTGCCGGCGTCTTTGGTCGCCTGGCGCTGCGCGTCGTTGAAGTACGCGGGCACCGTGATGACCGCTTTGGTCACGCGCTCGCCCAAGTAGTTGCTCGCATCGTTGACGAGTTTTTGCAGGATCATCGCGGAGATCTCTTGCGGTGTGTAATCCTTGCCGTCGATCTTCACGGTGTAATTGCCTTCGCCCATGTGGCGCTTGATCGAGGCAATCGTACGATCCGGGTTTGTGATCGCTTGACGCTTGGCGAGTTGGCCCACGAGCCGTTCGCCGGTCTTCGTGAAAGCGACAACCGACGGCGTCGTGCGCGAACCCTCGGAATTGGGGATGACGACGGGCGAGTTGCCCTCCATCACGGCAACGACGGAATTGGTCGTGCCAAGGTCGATACCGACCACTTTAGCCATAAAAACTACTACCTCACTTAGCGTGTAGTGTGCGATCCGGCCTGGACCAGCTACTCCGGGGGCCGACGCAGTCGATCCGAGGCGAAATCGGGCACTGAGGTGAGTGCGCGTTCGCGTCGATCCGGCGATGCGACGGCGGCGGATTTGCCTTGCCGCTTACGGTGATGGCCGCACGAGTGTTACCGACCCATCATACAAGATTGGGCCGAAATATGTTCCATGTATATCCGACAGTTTATCGGAGAGGCAGCCAGCCGGACCTGGATCCGACGTGGTCTACACGCCTTACGACCCGGCCGAGCCCTCCCGGGTTGCAGGTCTAACCTTTTTACTCGGGTGAAAAAAAGGCACCCGGGCGATGCCGCGGGTGCCTTTGGCGGGGCGAGGGCGCTTTACGGCTGTCCGGGGGGCCCTTGCTGCTGCTGCCCGGGTACTTGTCCTACCGGGATGGCGGCCGGCCGCTCCTCGAGCTTGACGGCCACGAACTTCTTGAGCCCCTGCGACCACACGTCCAGGCGAATGATCTGCCCGGGCTTCTTGGTGGCGATGTAGTCGTGCAGCGCCTTGAAGTCGCTGAAGTTTTTGCCGTCGGCCTTGAGGATGACGTCGCCCGGCTGCAGCCCGGCCTTATCGGCCGGAGAGTTCGGAACGACCTGATAGACGGCGACGCCGCCCGGGCCGCTGTACCCGATCTGATTGCGCAGGCCCGGGGTGAGGTTGGTCATGACGATGCCCATGAACCCGATGTCGGTGCCTTGGTGGACGCCGGGGTTTTTAATGAGTTCGGCGACGACCTTCTTCACGGTGTTCGAGGGGATCGCAAAGCCGATGCCCTGCGCGTAGGCGGATTTGACCGTCGATTGATTGATGCCGATCACCTGGCCGTCGATATCGATCAGCGGGCCGCCGGAGTTGCCGGGATTGATCGGGGCCGAGGTCTGCAGCATGCCTTTAAAATCGATCACGCCGCCGCTTTCGGTCGGGATCGGCTCGTCGCGATTGAAGGCCGAAACCACGCCGACCGTGACGGTCTGCTGGAGTTCGAGAGGTTCTCCGATCGCGATCGCCCACTGGCCCTGCTCGAGCTTATCCGAGTCGGCGAGTTGCAGGGGCGGAGGCAGCTTGACGTTGCTATTCGCGCGGATGATGGCGATGTCGGCGCCGATGTTGGCCGCGACGACGTGAGCCGGCACCTTCTGCCCATCGGCGAAGACCACCGTCAATTTCGAAACCGCTCCGCCGTTGGGCGGCTCGACGACGTGGGCGTTGGTGACGATGTCGCCGCTCGCGTCGTACACGAAGCCCGAGCCCGAAGCGCGGCCCTTATAGGGCTGAACCATGCCCGGCCCTTGCGCGCCGAAGAATTGCTGGAAGAACGGATCGACGGGGACGACGGTCTGCCCGTTGACTTCTTCCTGGATCGCCACGACCGACGCCTTGGTGCGCTTGACGGCGCTGACGATGCGATCTTGGTCGCTCACGCCGTTGAGCGGAGCGGCCGCCATTGCGGGCGGCGTATGCATCGGGCCGGCCGCATTTGAAAAGTGCGTGCTCGCGTAGAGCATCATAAGGAAACTGCCGATGACGGCGCCCACCAGGCCGACGATGACCGTGGGCATAACGCGATTCTTCACCATTCTCCAACTTTTACGAATCGAGTAACTATAGTACTTCCTACCCTACGAACGGAAAAAGGTCGCAAAACGTGCCCTCGCTCGGGTAGAAAGGCGGCCCACTAAGCGCCTGATGGCCCGTCCGAAACGATCAGGCCGTCCCGGAGCCGGATGATCCGCTTGGCATGACGGGCAACCTCTTCGTCGTGGGTGACCATAATGATCGTACGCCCGTTTTCATAGAGTTTGTTGAACAAGGCCAGAATATCGTCGCTGGTCTTGGTATCCAAATTTCCGGTCGGCTCGTCGGCCAGCAGCACGGCGGGGTCGTTAATCAGGGCTCGGGCGATCGCGACCCGCTGCTGCTGGCCGCCCGAAAGCTCGTTCGGTTTATGTTTGGCCCGGTCGGCCAGGCCGACTTGTTCGAGGACGGCTAAGGCGGCGTCGTTGCGCTTACGCTGGGGTATGCCGGCATAAAAAAGCGGTAAGGCAACGTTTTTGATCGCGTCGGTCCGCGCGAGCAAATTGAAGCCTTGAAAGACGAATCCGAGCTTTTTGAGCCGAATCTCGGCCAACTCGTTATCGTTCAGGCTCGAGACGTCGACGCCGTCGAGGATATACGTGCCGCTGGTCGCCCGGTCGAGGCAACCGATCAGGTTCATCAGCGTCGATTTCCCCGATCCGGACGGCCCCATGATCGCGACGTATTCGCCGTGCGCGACGGACGCGTTGATGCCGTGCAGCACCGGGACTTCCAACGCGCCGTTTTTGTACGTTTTTTTGATGTCGCGCAATTCGATCGCGTTCTGATTATTCATAACGAAGTGCCTCGATCGGATCCAAGCTGGAGGCGCGGTAGGCGGGATACGTTCCGAACGCCAGCGTGACCACGACGGCGAAGGCTATCGCGATGCCGGTGGCTTGCAGCCACGGTATGGGCACGACCGTTCCGGTGAGCTTGATGATGAACACGTCGTTGATAAAGGCCCCGAGGCCGAGGCCGATCGCCAGGCCGATCGCACAACCGGTGCTGCAGAGCAGCAACGCTTCGATGAAAAACTGCCACAAGATCTGGCCGCCCCGCGCTCCGATGGCTTTGCGCACGCCGATCTCGCGCGTTCGTTCGGCAACTGAGACCAGCATGATGTTCATGATCCCTATTCCGGCGACCAGCAGCGAAACCGCGCCGATCAACCCGACGATGAGCGTGAGGGCGTTGAATATCCCGCCGACCCCCTGGGTGAATTTCGCCTTATCGGCGGTTTGGTATTGCAGATCCTTACCGCCGTGGAGATCGCGGAGTTTATTCTGGACGGCGATCTCGGTCTGCGGAATACGCGATGCGTCGGCCACCAAAAATCCGGCTCCGAAAATGTTCTGTCCGACGACGTAATCGTGCACGAACGTGGTCCACGGAATCGTAATGGCGCCGCTGAATTGAAGGTTGAGGAATCCCCGTTTCGGCGCCGCGAGCACTCCGATCACGACGTAGCGGTGGCTCCCCGCATAGAGGCTCTGCCCGGTCGGGTCTCCCCCGCCCGGAAAGAGTTTGAGATAGGCGTCGTTCGAAAGCACGCACACGTTGGTCGCGCCCGCAACGTCGTCGGCGTTCAAATTGCGGCCGTAGACGATCGGAAGGTTGCTGAACGGCGGGGCGCCTTCGGGAGAGACGCTAAAGCGGGCGAGAACGTGCCCGGCGCGCACGAGTTGGCTCGAGATGCCCAGGGGCCTGGCGGAGAGTATCCCGGGAACGCTCTGTTGGATCGCGGCGAGATCGCTAAGCCGGATGCTTGCCTTCGATGCATCGCGCTGCCGCGAGTTCGGGAAGATGACGAACGAATTGTCGGCCAACGCCCCGAGCGCTCCGTTCACCGCGCCGGCCATGCTCGCTCCCAGCACTTGGATCGCGATCACCGCGCCGACGCCGATGATCAGGCCGGTGATGGTCAGCAGCGAACGGAGTTTGTTGGCGAGCAGTACGCGGAGCGCTTCGTCGAAGTACATCATTAGGAACGCAGCGCCTCGATCGGGTCCATGGCGGCGGCGCGAAGGGCCGGATAGGTGCCGAAAACGGTTCCGACGAGCAACGAGAAGATGAGAGCGATGCTTACGATCAGGAGGTACGGGATCAACAGCGTGCCGAGTTGTTTGCTCAGCAGCGACGCGGCGCCGATGGTTGTGAGCAAGCCCAGCGCCATCCCGATCCCGCCCCCGCAGATGGAGAGGAGCACGGCCTCCATGAGAAATTGCAGCGCGATGTCGTTGCGGTTGGCTCCGATCGCCTTGCGAATCCCAATCTCTCGGGTGCGCTCGGTGACCGAGACCAGCATGATGTTCATGATCCCGATTCCCGCGACGACCAGCGCCACGCCGCCGATCACCGAGAGCCCCAGGCCGACGATGCTTAACACGTTGGTGAAGATCTTCAGTTGGTCCGCGGTGTTCTGCATGGTGTACTTGGCGCGTCGTCCGTGAACGTGTTGAAGCGCCGCGATCGCAACTTTTCCAACCGCGTCGGCCCGTAGCGGATCGGTCGGGTAGATCGCCAGGAAATCCATCGGGGCGTCGGTGAGATCGGAATGGTAGGTGGTGTACGGCACGAGCAGGTTCGACGTGCCGCCGATGCTGTTTAAAAACGAGCCTTTGATATCGGCGAAAACGCCGACCACGCGATACTGTCCGCCGTTCACGCGCAAGAAATTGCCGACGGCGGGCCGGTTCCCGAAAAACTTGGTCGCGAGATCCTGCGTGATATCGCAGACGCGCGCGGCCGAGTTCACGTCCTGCGCGTCGATGCGTCGTCCCTCCGCCATCTTGAGCCCGTCGCTGTGGTATGCGCTATCGGGGTTGACGGGCACGTAGTCGCGCGTGCTGCCGAAGCTTACCGCAAACGTCTTTTGCCAAATCGGCATCACCGACGCGGCCGAGCCTCCCAGCGCCGCTTTCACCGGCGCGAGATCGCGATAGTGAATCTGCGCCTGCTGGGGGTAGTTCTGCGAATTATCGACGTAGATGATGACCGGCGACTGCCCGAACGAGGCGAACGTGCTGTTGATGCCGCTGGTGGCAGCCCGGCTGATGCCGAACACCGCGATGATCGACGCGCTGCCGATGATCATCCCGAGCATCGTGAGGATCGAGCGAACGCGATTGCGCCAGAGCGACGCCACGGCTTCTTCCAGATAGGCTAGGAGTCGGTTCACGGCGTCGCTGGCGAACTCGAAGGTGAGGGCGAGGGCATCGGTTTAATGGCCGAGCCGTCTTTGATGAGCGGATTGCTCTGCGCGACGATCACCTCGCCGGGAGAGAGCCCCGAGGTGACGATCGTGGTTGTGTCGCCGATGCGGCCGATCGTGACCGGTTGCTTTTTGGCGACGCCTTTCACGTCGAGGTAGACGTACGATTTTCCGGCGTCCTTGACGATCGCGTCGTTGGGGACGGCGATGGCGTTGGGGATTTCGGTCGTGAGGATGTCGACATCGGCGCTCATGCCGTCCTTGAGGAACGACGGCGACTCGTCGAGCGCAATCGTCGTGAGGACCTGTCTTGCGGTGCTCGACGCGTCGGTCGATTTCACGGCGACCGGAGCGATCTGAACGACGTGGCCGCGAATCTTCGTTCCGGGGAAATCCTGGCCGCTGACGATCGCGTGCTGTCCGACGCGGACGTTGATGATGTCTTGCTCGTCAACCTGGGCCTTGACGATATACCCGGCGCCGCCGGCAATGGTAAAGAGCGATTGCCCCGCGCTCACGCTATCGCCCGGCTGCATCGAGCGGAGCGAATCGCCCGACTGCGTCGCCACCGTCTGAATCGTGCCCGAAAACGGCGCAACGATGCGGGTGAAGGCGAGCTGTTGCTCGTTTTGGCTGTTGAGAATTTGCGCTTTGCGAGCGGCCGCCTGTGCGGCCTGCACGCTGTTTTGGCCGTAGCCGGAGACCGCGCCGAGCCGGAGCTGCTCTACCGCTTGATCGTACGTCACTTGGGCGACGTCCAGTTTCGCCTTGTCGGCGTCGACGGCGTTCCGGGCGATGGCCTTGCTCCGCAGCAGCGCGAGATCGGCGTCGTAGACGCGCTTGGCCTCTTTGAGATTGGCAAGCGCCGTATCGACCGCGGCCTGATACTGCACCTTGGCGTTTTGTTCGTTGATGCGCGCGCTCGAGACGTTGGCGATCGACGAGGAGTAATCGGCCTCCGACCCCGCCGCGTTGAATTGAAGCGTCGGGTTTTGGACCGTCGCCAGGAGTTGCCCCTGCGAGACGTACTCTCCCGAGCGAACGTAGATCTGGCCGATATTCCCTGCGACCAGCGTCGGGATCGTCGCGGTATGCGGATGCATGACCACCCCGTTCTCGGGGAGTTTTACCGTGAAGTTCGCGAGCGCGATGCGCTGCGTTTTTACGGTAATGGCGTCGTTGCCGCTACGACGCGAAATGACGACCGCGGAGACGATCAGAACGACGATCGCCGCGAGGACGATGATGAGATTGCGAGTGCGATGCATGCTTACCTCAGGTCGGCGACGGCGCTGCGCGCATCGTAGATGCCCAGGCTGACGCGGAGTTTCACGACGGCGTCCACGTAAGCGACTTTGGCGTTGACCAAGTCGGATTGCGCGACGACCGATTGTTGCTGCGTTTGGAGAACGTCGGAGAGGGCGATAAGGCCGTGCTGGTATTGCAGCCGTGCGATGCGGGCCGATTCCGTGCCGAGCCGCGACTCGTCGTTGGCGTAGCCTAACTGGGCGAGCGCCGTTTGCGCGGAGCGGAAGCTTTCGCGCACGTCCAAGCGGACTTGGCTCGCGGTTTGATCGACCGCGGCCTGCGCCGCGGCGACCTGCGCGTCGTCGTTCTTCATCTCGAAGTGGCGGGCTCCGTAGTCCACCAGCGGGAGCGTGAACGTGCTTACGGCCGAGAGCGACCAGAATCCCGGGCTGCCGGCGCGCGGGGCGATGCCGATCGGCTTGCCCGAAGAGTCGAAGATGTACTGCACGTTGGTCGGCGAGAACTGGTTGCCGAACGAGGCTCCCAACTGAACCGACGGAAAGAGTTCTCGGCTAAAGCCCTTGCGCGTCTCCCTCGCGGCCGCCAGTGCCTCGCCTGCAGATTTCAGATCTGGGCGGGCGGCCAATGCGATCGCCTCGAGCTTGGAGAGCGGCTGCGACGGCAGCGGCGGGCTCTGAATCCGGGCCGGAAAAGCGAAGCGCGTCTCGAGCGGCGCGCCGATACTTTGAGCGAGCGTTTCGCGCGCGTTCACCACATCGGTCTGCGCGCCGACCAGCGTGGAGTTGCTTTTGGCTTGCGCGACGCGCGCTTTGAGAACGTCAACCCCGGCGGCGACGCCCGCGCGCTCCTTCGCTTTCGCATCGGACACCAGGACGTTCTGATATGATAGATCCGAACTGTCGACCGCCACGATCGCTTGTTTTTGAACGACCGAGTAGAAGGCGTCGGTGACGGTGGTGGCAACCTGGTCCTCCGCATTTGCCAAGTCCTG
>DAHUXY010000105.1 GCA_027315505.1 Vulcanimicrobiota bacterium
CAGCCTTCGAAGATAAGATTGCCGCGCGCGGTTCGCGCGCGCAAGCGCGTGAAGCTCGAATTCACCGCAACGATCGGGCCGCTGAGCACCTGCACGGCACCGGTACCGCTCACGCCGTTGAGTTGCACGCGCCCCGTGTGGACCAGAGCGACGAAAAAGCCCTGTTGGTAGCCCCGGATGGCGACGAACCCGCGCCCAACGCGAGCGATCACCATCGCCGTATCGCGCGGAATCGTGATCGTGGTTTTACCGTAGCCGCGAACGACGATACCGGAGTGAAGACCGGGCGGGAGCGGCGGTGCGACGAAACGTTCGGGCGGCAGCGAAACCGGGCCGCGCGGCGTTTGCAGCGTCTGCGCCGGCAACGGAATCTGTGCCGGGAAACGGCGTTGCACTTCGGCGGGCGGGATCTGTTGCGAGTGCACCTGGCCGTCGGTATCGATCTGAACTTGCGGGCGATCCCACGTGCGAATCGTGATCGATCCCGATCGCATCATCGCAACCACGACCGGCGCCGGCCCCGCGTTCAGGAGCGTCGGCTCGGCACTTGCGGGGCCTGGGGCGACGCACAAACAGGCGAGGAGAAATGGCATCGCCCCCCGCCATCCGATCGCATTCACGCGCCCATTGTACCGCCGTTCGAATGGCGGATTCATGAAGGGCCGGTGAGCGGTTGCGCGAGCAGTGCGAACGTGGCGCGTACCAGCGTGCCGCCGCCGCTCGCTCGCTCCGCCGCGACGCTCGCGCCGTGTACCCGAGCGATCGAACGGACGATTGCCAGCCCCAGCCCCGTTCCCGGCACGTCGCGCGAACGAGCGCGATCGGCGCGATAGAAGCGCTCGAAGACGTGGGGAAGCTCGTCCTCGGGGATCCCGGTGCCGGTATCCTCAACCTCGATCCAACCATGCGTCGCGTCGCCGCCGACGCGCACGGCGATGCCGCCACTGGGCGTGAATTTGATCGCGTTGTCGATGAGGTTGCTCGCCAATTGACGGAGCAGATGTTCGTCGCCGAGTACGACCGGCGAGGGTTTGCACGCCTCGAACGTGAGCGCGAGCGCCTTTTCATGCGCGCGTTGCGCGGCGTTGCGCACCGCTTCGCCGGCGACGTGCGCGAGCGAAACGGGCTCCCTCGGCAGGTCGTCGCCGCGATCGGCCTTTGCCAGCGCGAGCATGCCGTTCACGATCTCGGCCAGCGTGGCGCTCTCGCTCACGATCGTGCGCAGGCTCTCCTCGCGCACCGCCGCGTCGCCGTCGCCCCAACGGAGCAGCATCTGCGCGTTCGCATTGATCGACGTGAGCGGCGTTTTGAGTTCGTGCGACGCATCGGAGATGAACTGCCGTTCGCGTGCGAACGCCTCTTCCAAGCGCGCGAGCAAATCGTCGAAGCTCTCCGCTAAGGCGCCGATTTCATCGTTGCGGCGCCCCCATGCCAGCCGCCGGTCGAGCCGGTCGGAGCCGATCTCGCGCATCGCGCGCGAAAGACGGTTGATCGGTTCGATCGCTTGCGATGCCAGCAGGAACGAGAGCACGACGATGGCGGCGATCGCCAGCGCGAAGACGATCGCGAAGGCTTGGCGCGCCTGCGCGAACGTGCGATTGAGTTCGTCCAGCGGCTCGGCAACGTGAACGATCACCGACGAGCGGCCCGAATGGAGCAGATGGTCCAGCACCAAGAACGGCCGCCCTGCGATGCTGACGGTGCGCGTTGCGCTCGGGCTAGCGAGCGTGAGGCTGTGATTGGGCGGGACGATCGAAGCGCCCAAATTTGAAGTCTTCGCTAATGGGTAGCCTTCGGCGCTATCGACCTGCACGAAACTCGAGGGCGATTCCCAGGTGGAGAGGCTGTTGCTGCCCAGAAGCATCGCGAACGTTCCCGAAGCATCGACGAATCCAAACGGATTGGACTGCGGTGCGGCCGCGGCGATGATCTCTCGCATCGTCGCTTCGACGCGGGCGTGCGCTTCTTGCAGCAGGATCGTCTGGAAGCGCCAGACCAGGATCCCGCCGGCAAGCGCGAGCACGCCGATCAGGAGCGCGGCGTAGGAAATCGCGATGCGCCAGCGCAGCGAACCGCGCGAGCCGTGCAGCGGCGCGCTAATCTTTGATGGTATAGCCGACACCGCGCACGGTTGCGATGAGCTTGTGCTCGTAACCTTCGTCGATCTTGGTGCGAAGATAGCGAATGTAGACGTCGATTAAATTCGAGTCGCCCAAGAAATCGCTCCCCCAAACGCCGTTGAAGAGTTCGTCGCGCGTATGCACCTTGTTGCGATGGAGCAGCAGGTATTCGAGCAGCGCGTACTCTTTGGCCGTCAGCGCAATCGCTTGGCCGGCGCGGCTCACCTCGTGCCGGTCGCGATCCATCACCACGTCGCGGTAGGAGATGAGGTTGGTTTTCGGCAGCCGTTCGCGCAGCCGGGCCCGCACCCGGGCGAGCAGCTCTTCGGTGGCAAACGGCTTGACCATGTAGTCGTCGGCTCCCACGTCGAGCCCCTCGACGCGATCCGGCACGCGATCCTTGGCGGTGAGCATGATGATGGGGACGGCGCTCTTGCCGCGGATGCGCTTGCACACCTCGATGCCGTCCATGCGGGGAAGCATGAGATCGAGAATCACGAGGTCGGGTTCTTTGAGGGCTTTTTCCAGGCCCGCCAGGCCGTCGCGAGCGACTTCGACCGCATACCCCTCATGCTCGAGTTCGAGCTGAAGGACGCGCCCGATCGCGGCGTCGTCTTCGATCACCAGTATCTTGAATGGGCTTGCCGGCATCGTCATGCCGACGAATTAGCGGATGCTGGTCTCCACGACCTTGCCGGGAGAGGCCGGATTCGATTGGAATCCGGTGAAAAGCGAGAGCCAGATCGCGGTGGCGCCGCCTACGGCGAGCCAACCGAGGGTGCTGTAGTTCGAGAACGTCTCTACCAGCCCACGCTCGAGGGCTTGCACCGAGTGCGCGAAGAGCGTGCCGCCGCCCGCGACGACGAAGCCGATCAGGGCCACGATCGCGGTGGTGATGAGGGTAAGGGCGACGATCTCGGCACGCGAGAACATCGGCGCCGGCCGGTAGACCGTCGCGGCCAGGATCGACGCGCGCAAATCCGCCGGGGGCTCTTCGAGTTCGAGGGCAAAGAGCGCCAGGTCCAGGTCGTCGTCGTTATAGTGGCCGTTCATTCCATGACCTCCGCTCCGACGAGGAGCTTTCGCAGCTGCTCCTTGGCTCGGAATAAGTGGGTTTTTACCGTCCCCATCGGGAGTTCCAGTACCCGTGCGATCTCTTCGTACTGTTTACCCTGAAGGTGGTAGAGCGTAATCACGGTGCGATATTTCTCCGGCAATGCGTCGATCGCGGCCCGGAGCCGCCGGGCATCGTCGCCGGCGATCGCCTGGTGCTCGGGCCCGGCGCTCGCGTCGGCTCGCTCGGGAAGTTCCTCATTACTATAACGCTTGCGACGGTTCAATCGGTCGCAACATGCGTGATAGGCGATCGCGAAAATCCAGGTCGAGAACTTCGCGCCCGGTTTGAAGGTTCGCAAGGAACGGAACGCCTTGAAGAACGACTCCTGAGCGACGTCGCGAGCTTCCTCGACGTCGTGTAGCGTGCGATAGGCGAGGTGGTAGACGGCGCGGTCGTAGCGTTCGACGAGCGTGGCAAACGCCTCGGCGTTGCCGCCGAGCGTCATGGCTACGAGGTCGCCGTCTTCCGGCCCGGAGGGTAACCGTTCTATGAAGGGCGCCTCCGCAAGAGCTGCCGACACGCCGGTGATACGGCCTGTCCCGCCGTGATGTTTCGCCATCCCCTATGAAACAAGTCCTGCGCCCCGGCGTAAGTCAGGCAGGAAATTCGTTTCGGAGGCACTCGACCGCCATGGTTACCATCCCCAGGACAACGCTCCCACATGAGGCTCGGCCCACGGTCTCGTTACCGGACCGCCGCGACGGCGCGCAATCGCTGCGCCCCACCTTCGACGGGTGGGGCCCGCGGCTCTAGCCGGGGAACGAGATGATGCAGATGCAATCGCGCCGGTTTGCTTTGATCGCGATGCTCGCGGCGGTTGAGGTGGTGATCCTCGGCATGGCCACGTTCGTCCTTTCGGGGCACAGCCTGTGGAGTTGGCCCGGCAACGCCGGCTACTCCCCGGCGCAGACGGCAGCGGGCACGCATCCGATCGCGCCGCTGGCCGCCGGGAACGCGCCCGCAGTCTATATCGACGATCCGCAGTCGCGCGTGATGGTGAGCCCCTCGACCGACGGGCTGGTCCACGTGCAGGACCGCACGCACTTCAGCGGCCTAGCGTGGGGCGTCGGCGGGGCCCATATTCCACCCGTAACGGTCACGCGAACGGCCGCCGGCGTGCGCATCGTTCGCCCGTCCTATCACCTTGGATTTATTGGATTTGTTACCAACGGCGACCAGCGGATCGACGTTCAAGTCCCGAGCGGATCGAGCGTCCAGATCGCCCACTCCTCGGGCGCCGGCGTCAACGGCATCACGAACGGTGTGAGCGTCACCTCGATCGACGGCTCGATCGCCATCGCCGATTCGAGCGGAAACGTCAGCGCGCATAGCGACGACGGCCGGGTCGAACTGCGGCGCGTTCGCGGCAGCACGCTCGATATTTCGAGCGACGACGGAAGCTTGCATCTCACGGACGTCGCGGCGAACGCGCTGACGGCGAGAACCGGCGACGGCAGCATTCACGCGCAGGGCATCACCCTCAACGGCTCGGCCCCGCGTGCAACCGTGCACTCGGGCGACGGATCCGTGCGGGTGGACGGTATCTTTCCCGGTTCGGGAACCTACGAAATTTCCAGTGGCGACGGAAGCATCGGTCTCGCGCTTGCTTCGGGCAGCAACGCGACGATCGCCGCCCACACCGATGACGGCAGCATGACGTTGGACGGCCAGTCGTTCCACGACGATGGCAGCAACCAGCAGGCGTTGCGGGTCGGCGACGGATCGAGCAGCTTGCGCGTGTCGAGCGGCGACGGATCCATCCATATCACGACGAACGGAGTGCCCAATCATGCATGATCTCGTTCCCCTTTTCGGCATCGTCTTTCTCTTCGGTGCACCGGTGGCCGCGTGGGTGATCTCTCGCGTGCTGGCACACCAGGAGCGGATGGAGATGATCCGGCGCGGCATCGTGCCCCCGCCGGGCGGCCTCGGCGGTGCGCGCTACGGGCGCCGCTTCGACGCGTGGGCGCAGGGTATGGGCAACGTCCCGCCGCCCGGGCCGGGCGTACCGCCTCCGGGGATGCCGCCACCGTACGGCGGCGACCCCAGCTTCTACGCGCAGACGCAGATGAGCAAGGGCATTCGCCTCACGCTCGTGGGCCTGGCACTCCTGATCGGTCTCTCGTTCATCAGCCACGAGCCCGGCCCGTGGATTCTGGGCGGATTGATTCCGATGTTCGTGGGCATCGCCCAAATCATCAACGCCCTCCTCAACGGAGCGCAGGTGCCGCCGATGTTCATGCGGGGCCCACGGCCGAGCGATACCTCGATGCACTTTGGCCCGCGAGCCCAACCGGGCGCCACCACGCCCCCGCCGCCGCCTTCCCCGCCGCCTGCGGGCCCGGCAGGATGGCGACCGGGCCCGACGCCCGAGATCGAAAAACCGGCTCAGCCCCCGGATTATCGCTAGCCGCGACCGGTAAAAAAGGAGCCGTCGACATTTGTCGGCGGCTCCTTTCGTACTGCTGCTGCTGGGAGTTTTACTTACACGCGACCAGCGCGATTGCCCAGCCGGCCGATGTTCGCGTCCGAACGAGGTATCCGTCCGACGTGCGGTCGTAGACCTGGTATCCGGCACGCAACGCGTCGGCGAGTGATTTAAAGACCATCACACCTGCCATCTGCGGACCCTCCTTTCAGAGTTTTGTCTCTCTGTTCTCTATTAACGGCTGTTTCATACCAATGGTTCAGCTTTTGGCCCGGAGTTTTTTTAATGTTTGGTGAAAGTGTGCCATTATGAGCACCACCGCGTCGCCATGCGGCACCTTCGATGCGACGATCCTCGACCGCCGCGAACTCGCAGCGAACGTCGTTCTCATTGGTTTTGACGCTCCCGCGCTGGTCGCCGTGACGCGTCCCGGGCAATACGTGATGGCCGTTCCGCCTAGCGGAGAAGTCGCATCGACGGCGCTCGGCATCTACGAAGCGCAGGGAACGCGGGGCAGCTTGCTCTTCTTCGTCGTGGGTAAGCGAACGACCGAACTTGCCGGATTACGTCCGGGCGACGGCCTATCGTTGACGGGCCCGCTCGGCAACGGGTTCGATCTCTCGTCGAATCCGCGCGACGTCGCGATCGTTGCCGGCGGCGTGGGCATCGCGTCGGTGCTGTTGCCCGCCCAAGCGCTGCTCGCCGCGGGAGCGCGCGTACGCCTCTTTTATGGTGCGCGCAATCGCGAGCTGCTGGTGGAACGCGAGCGCTTCGAGCGCGAAGGATGCGAGGTGATTCTCGCGACCGACGACGGAAGCGCGGGGCATCGCGGGTACATTACGCAGGCGCTCGAACGCGCGGAGCCGCCCGAACTGATCCTGGCGTGTGGCCCCACGCCGATGCTGCGCGCCGTTGCAAGCGTTGCCGAAACGCTCGGCGTGCGAGCGCAACTCTCGCTCGAAGAAACGTTTGCATGCGGCGTCGGCGGCTGTTGGGGCTGCGTGGTGCCGTTAATCGGGACGAGCGCGCAAGCGCCCAACTTTCCTCCGCTCGAACGCGGCGGCAGCGACGTGGTCTACGCGCGTATCTGTAAAGAGGGCCCCGTCTTTTGGGCGCACGAGCTACGATGGTAAGCGCGAGCGGCCTGCACGATATCGATCTTACGACGAAGATCGGCTCCCTGACGCTCGCATATCCAACCCTCATGGGGAGCGGATGTTACGGCTCGGGCGAGGAGTTCGCACCGTTCGTCGATCTCGCGAAAATCGGTGCCGTCGTTCTCAAGAGCGTCACGCGACATCCGCGCCTTGGGAATCCGACCCCGCGATTAGTGCATACGCCGGCCGGCATGCTCAATGCGATCGGGTTGCAGAACCCCGGCATCGAGTGGTATCTCGAACACGACGTCGCGAAGTTCGCCGGCCGCCCGTGTACGATCGTCGGGAGCGTCGCCGGATTCTCGGTTGACGACTA
The DNA here is from genome assembly GCA_027315505.1 of Vulcanimicrobiota bacterium. Lineage (GTDB taxonomy): Bacteria > Vulcanimicrobiota > Vulcanimicrobiia > Vulcanimicrobiales > Vulcanimicrobiaceae > DAHUXY01. The sequence goes on from DAHUXY010000105.1 coordinate 7,139, forward strand.
CGCGTACGTCTGCGAGTTGCTCGGGCAGCGTTCGGAGATCGCGGCGATCGAATTGAATATCTCGTGCCCGAACGTCGCGAGCGAGGGCGAAACCTTCGCCTGCGACCCGCGTCTGACGGGCAAGGTGGTACGAGCGGCGCGCGAGGTAACGGATAAAACGCTCATCGTCAAGCTCTCGCCCAACGTCACCGATATCGCATCGATCGCGCGCGAGGCGCAATCCGCCGGGGCCGATGCCTTGGCGGTGATCAATACGGTCCGCGGCATGGCTATCGACGTTGAAACCTGGCGCCCGCGCTTGGGCAACGTCACCGGGGGCCTCTCCGGGCCGGCGATCCGGCCGATCGCCGTGCTCGCGGTCTACGAAGTTGCGCGCGCGGTCACGATTCCGATCATCGGCCAGGGCGGGATCGAAACCACGAGCGACGCGCTCGAATTTTTCCTCGCCGGAGCGAGCGCGGTGAGCATCGGAACGGCGAATTTTACCGATCCTCGGGTGCCGGTGCGCATCGTCGAGGAACTGCGAGCCTATCTGGCCCAACGCAACCTTCGTTCGCTCTCGTCCATCGTAGGCAGAGCCAACGTCGGCTTCGCCAACGCGCAACAGTATGAAGGGGATGAAGGGTAGCCGTTATGAGCCAATTGATCGTCGCGTTGGACGTGCCGGAACCGGAGCAGGCCGAGGCGCTCGTCGACCAGCTCTACGAGCTCGACGTCATCTTCAAGATCGGTCTCGAAGCGCACTGCGGATATCCCGAACGGATGTTTTCGTATCTGCAGGCTCGCGACGTCCGCTACTTCGTCGACGTGAAATTGCACGATATTCCGCGCACGGTCGGCGCGGCGATCCGGCAACTGGTGCGGCCCGGCGCCCACATCATCAACGTGCACGCATTGGGCGGGCTCGACATGATGCGAGCGGCGGTGGAGAGCGCGGATGCACGGGCCGGCGAACTCGGCATCTCGCGGCCGCACATCTTCGCGGTCACGATCTTGACGAGTCTGGCGCATGAGGACCTCGGCGAACTCGGCTTAAGCGGAGGCGTAGGCGAAAACGCGACGCGGCTTGCGGCGCTCGCCCGCGACGCGGGCTGCTCCGGCGTGGTCTGCAGCGCGCACGAAGTCGCGGATCTCAAGAACTTCTTCGGTGAAGATTTCCTCACGCTCACGCCTGGGATTCGCCCGCGCCAAGCCGGCCACAGCGACCAGAAGCGGGTCGTCACACCCGCGCAAGCGGTAGCGGTTGGTGCCGACTATCTGGTCGTCGGCCGCCCGATCACGCAGGCGCCGGACCCGTTGCACGCCGCGCGTGCGATCCTCGCCGAAATGTCGCCGGCACTCGCCTAATCCAAGGAATCAGCATGTCAACTTTCGATCTCTCGCGCGCGCTCCACGAACGCGGTGCGTTATTGGACGGCCACTTTCGCCTCAGCTCCGGCCGCCACAGCAACCGTTTCGTCCAGAAATTCCGCATTTTGGAAGACCCGCGTTTGGTTGAGGAGGTCGCGCGCGGCATCGCCGGCGCATTTCGCGCGGTTCGGCCAACGGTCGTGGTGAGCGCGGCGGTCGGCGGCATCGTGTTGGGATACGAAGTTGCGCGGCAGCTCGGCACGCTGGCGCTCTTCGTCGAAAAAGAGGACGGCGTCCCGAAGCTGCGCCGCAACTTCCAGCTCAACGCCGACGATCGCGTGCTGATCGTCGAGGACGTCGTGACGACCGGCATGTCGGTGCGCGAAGTAATCGACGTGGTGCGCGGCTACGGAGCGCACGTCGCGGGTGTCGGCGTGATCGTCAAACGCGGCGATGCCGATTTCGGCGTGCCGACGCACGCGCTGCTCGATCTGCCGATCGTTTCGTACGCGCCCGCCGAGTGCCCGCAATGCGCGTCGGGCCTGCCGATCGACGACCCCGGGTCGCGGCGGGCGTAGGCGCGCGATGCCCCGCTCCGTCGTGCGCGCGCTCGCTCCATACAAAGCCGGTACGTCGATCGGCGAGGTGCGCGAGCGTTTCGGCCTGGAACGAATCGTCAAGCTCGCATCGAACGAAAACCCGCTCGGAAGCTCGCCCAAGGCGCTCGCCGCGCTCGCGCATCTCGAGGGATTGCACCTGTACCTCGACGACGCGCACCTCGAATTAAAGACCGCGCTCGCCGGCCGCTACGGGCTGAGTGCGGAGAACGTCGTGCTCGGCCACGGCAGCAACGAATTGGTCGGTTTGATTGCGGAGATGTTGCTCGAGCCCGGCCGCGAAGCCGTGATGGCAACCCCGTCGTTTCAGCTCTACCGTCTCGCGACGCTCGTGCGCGGGGCCGCGGCCGTCGAAGTTCCGCTCGTCGAAGGCAAGCACGATCTCGAGGCGATGCTGGCAGCCGTTACCGAACGCACCGCGCTGATGTTTCTGTGCGATCCGAACAATCCGACCGGAAGCGCGCTCGATCGCTCGCAGTGGGAGACGCTTCTGACGCGTCTGCCAAGCCACGTAACGCTCGTGATCGATCGCGCGTACAGCGAGTATATGGATGCCGATGCGCCGGACGTAACGGCTTTTATCCAGCGGCGTCCTAAAACGCTGGTGCTCCGAACGATGTCGAAGATCTATGGCTTGGCGAGCTTGCGCGTAGGGTATGGCTTCGGCGACACGGAGAGCATCGGATGGCTCGACCGCATCCGCCTGCCGTTTAACGTGTCGCTGCCGGCGGCGCTGGGGGCCCGCGGAGCGCTCGACGACGATGCATTCGTGCGCCGCAGCATCGAGGTGAACGAGGCCGGCAAAGCCTACCTCGGGGCTGCATTCGCGCGTCTGGGCCTGCGGGCATATCCCACCCAGGCGAATTTCTTCGCCGTCGAAGTTCCGGTGGAAGCGACGCGCGCATACGAAGCGCTGCTCGAGCGCGGCATCATCGTGCGCTCGGGCGACGCGCTGCATATGCCCGGCCGGCTACGCGTGACGATCGGCATTCCCGAGGAGAATCGAGCATTTATTGCCGCCCTCGAAGAGCTGCTCGTGCAATGGCGCGGCTGAGCGTTCGGGCCGGAGGCGAGGCGGACCGCGCCTTCATCCGAGACTTGGGAAAGCGTACCGCGATGGACAGCGTATCGCCGGTGCGTCGCGCCTCGCCGGGCTCGGTGCTGGAGAGTTATGACCGGCTGCTGGAGATTGTCGAGGATCAGTCCCACGTGGCCTTGATTGCCGAGAGCGACGGTAAGCCGGCCGGTTTTCTGCTGCTGCTCGACCGGCTAGCCGACGAGGTGACCGGTGAGCCGCAGGCGTTCGTCGCCTACATGGCCGTCGAGCGCGCCTACCGGCGGGAGGGCGTGGGAGCCGCGCTGATGCGAGCGGCCGAGGATGAGGCTCGGAGCAGAGGTCTGCCGTATATAGCACTGATGGTGACCGAAGAGAACGCGGCGGCGCAGGCGCTCTACGCGACTTTTGGCTTCGTAACGGAGCGGCGACTGCTGTGCAAAGAGCTGTAACCCGCTCCACCTGGCGCCGCATCGCCTGGGGTTCGGCGATCGTGGTATTGGCGGCGCTGGCGTTGCTTTTCGCGGCGCATATTCCGCGCACGATGTCGATCTTCTTGATCGCGGCGTTCATCGCGTTCGGCGTCGAGCCGATCGTCGTCCATTTACAACTGCGGCGCGTGCCGAAGCCGCTGGCGATCGGTATCGTCTTTCTCTGCCTGCTGGGAATCATCGTCGTCGGCGTCGTGGTGATCGTGCCGCTCACGCTCAATCAGGTGCAGGGGCTCGCCGCAAGCATCCCAACCTACGTCTCGACGCTCCAGGCGTGGCTCACGGGCCTGCAAGGATCGCTGCAAGCGCATTTGCCCGGATTGCACATTCCCAGCACGACGTTCGATCTCGGCCAACTCGGGACCCAACGCCTCTCCGCTCTGGCCACCGGCACGATCTCCTCGGTGGGAACGATTCTGGTGAGTACGGCGACGGGATTTTTCGTCGCATTCTCATCGATCGTGCTCTCGTTTTTCTTTCTGCTCAACGATTCGCAGATTACCGACGGCTTCGCCGCGATGTTTCCGGAGAGCAGGCGCAGTACGGCGCGCAATCTCGCGGCCGAGATCACCCAGGTTTTCGGGAGCTATATCTCCGGGCAGGTGATCGTCAGCGCGATTACCGGCGTCGTGGTGGGCACGCTCTGCGCGCTGATCGGGTTCAAGCTCTGGCTGATCCTGGGGATCATCACGTTCGTGGGCTACTCGATTCCCGTCATCGGGATGTTGATCGTGCAGGCGATCGCGCTGGTTCTCTGCGCTCCGCAAGGAGGCTGGATGATCCTATGGGTCCAGGTGATTACGTTCGGCATGGCCCGCATCAGCGACAACATCTTGGTGCCGAAAATCATGGGCGATTCGGTCGGCGTCTCGCCGATCGGCGTCATGTTCGCGGTCTTTGCGGGCGGCGAGTTGTTCGGCGTCCCCGGCTTGCTCTTGGGGATCCCGGCGGCGGCGCTGGTCAAGCTGCTCTGGCGCTACTTCGTTTCGCCGTGGCTGCACGCGCAACTCGATAAGCGGTAGCTTCTTACTTGGCGATGCGGCCGTCTTCGAGGGCCGCGGGTTCGAACTCGAAGACGACCGAGCGATCCGGCTCGAATTCCGCGCGGTGCGGCGCGTGGTGGTCGACGCGCTGGAGCAGGTCGCGGATCACGTTGAGCCGCGCCCGCTTTTTATCGTTGGCATTCACGACGATCCACGGCGAAGCGGCGGCCGAAGTGCGGGCGAACATCGCATCGCGGGCCTTGCTGTACGCGCCCCAGCGGTCGATGGCGGCGTCGTCGATCGGGCTGATCTTCCATTGTTTGAGCGGGTC
>DAHUXY010000112.1 GCA_027315505.1 Vulcanimicrobiota bacterium
CGTAGCCGTCCAGGATCGTTAGCCCGAATGCGCTTTTCCAGCGCTCGATGACTTCGGGATTGAGCGGTTCTCCCGCGCTGACGCAATGACGCAGTTTGGGGAAGTTCCAACGCGTCGACAAATCCTCAAGCTTGGCTTCCAAGCGGTACTCGGTGGGCGCTTGGCAGAGAATCGTGACGCCGAGTTCCGCGATGAGATCGAGCCGCTGTGCGGGGTCGAAGGCGCCCTCGTGCAGCACGATGGTGCTACCGCACGACCACGGGCCGAGCAGCACGTTCCAGAGCGATTTCGCCCACCCGGTGGCGGCGGTGGACCAGACGAGATCGTCCGGCGTCGCATCGAGCCAGTAGCGCGCTTGCATGCGCTTGGCAAACGTGTACGCGCGATCGTGGACGACGCCTTTGGGATCTTTGGTCGTTCCGCTCGTGTAGACGATGTAGGCCCAGTCGGTGCTGCGCGTTTCCACGCCGGCCAACGGGTCGGCGCTCGCGGCGAGCGCGTCGAGATCGATCCATCGGTCGGCGCTGCCGCCCACCAAAAAGAGCGATTGTAGGTGTTTGGCGGCGCCGCGCATCTGCTCGGCTTCGGCGTAGTTGCTCCGGTCGGCGACGATTGCAACCGCACCCGCATGATTGGCCCGGAAGAGGAGATCCTTTGCGCGCAATTGCTCCGCGCACGGAATGGCCACGGCGCCCAAACGATCGAGGGCGAGCATGACGAAGAGCCACTGCGGAATCTTCGGAAGCGAAACGATGACGCGGTCGCCGTGGCCGATCTGCGCATCGGCGATGGCACGGGCGTACCGCATCGACGCATCGGATATTTGGGCGAAGGTGTAGGACGTTCGCGCGCCCCGGGCATCGATGAAGATGAGGCCGGCGCGCTCTTCGCGCGCGAGCCGGTCGATGACGTCGCGCGCGAAATTGAACGTCGCGGGGACGTTCCACTGGAAGTCGAGACGCGGGTCGCCCGTACGTTCGGCCATAGTCAGACGCTCAACGATGCGAGCGCGTCGCGATAACATTCGAGCAGAAACGCGACGGCGTCGTCGTCGATCACGAGCGGTGGCGCGAGGCGAAGCACGCGTTCGTGCGTGTCTTTGGCGGCAACTCCGCGCTCGAGCAATGCGTGGGCCAAGGCTTTCGCCGGAATCGTCATCTCCACGCCGACCATCAAGCCCCGTCCGCGGACTTCCTTCACCAGCGGCGAGCGCGCGTTGCGCAGGCCTTGCATCAGCGACGCGCCGGCATAGCGAGCGCGCGAGGCGAGTTTTTCCTCGACGATGACGTCCAGCGCGGCTTCGGCCACGGCCGAGCCGAGCGGGTTGCCGCCGAAGGTGCTGCCGTGATCGCCGGGCCCGAAGAGATCCATGATCGCGGCGCTGGAAAGAGCGGCACTGACCGGGTAATAGCCGCCCCCGAGCGCTTTACCGACGATCAATACGTCCGGTTTGATGCCGTCGTAATCGCAGGCGAAGAGGTCGCCGGTGCGTCCGAACCCGGTCTGAATCTCGTCGGCGACGAACAGCACTTCGTGCTCGCGGCAGAGGGCCCAGGCGCGCTTGAGGAAGCCTTCCGGCGGCACGATCACGCCGCCCTCGCCTTGAATCGGCTCGATGAATATCGCGCACGTATTGGGCGTGATCGAGCGTTCGATCGCGTCCGCGTCGCCGTACGGCACGAAGACGAAGCCCGGCGTGAACGGCCCGAAACCGCGACGATAGCCGGGTTCGCTGCTGGCGCTGATGATGGCGGTCGTACGCCCGTGGAAGTTGTTCGAAAAGACGATGATCTCGGCGCGGTTCTCCGGAATGCCTTTAACGTCGTAGCCCCATCGGCGCGCGAGTTTGATCGCGGTTTCAACCGCCTCGGAACCCGTGTTCATCGGGAGGGCCCGCTCGAAACCGGTGACCGTCGTAAGCTTTTCGAGGAAGCGGCCCATCCGGTCGTTGCGGATCGCGCGGGAAGTGAGCGGAACCCTGCGCGCCTGCTCCAGAAGGGCGGCCAGAATGCGCGGGTGGCAGTGTCCCTGGTTTACCGCCGAATAGGCGCTGATGCAATCGAGGTAGCGTTTACCGTCGACGTCCCAGAGCCAAACGCCCTCGGCGCGTTCCACGACCAAGTCCAGGGGGGCATAGTT
>DAHUXY010000114.1 GCA_027315505.1 Vulcanimicrobiota bacterium
CGGATCGGCGATAATGGCGTCCAGCAGCGATCCGATATCTTGCTGGCGATTGATATAGAGGATCGATAACCGCAGGCGGAGCAGGGCGGCGGCGTCCGGATCGTCGATCGATGCGATCGCGCGAATAATGCGGCGTTCGCCATCTTCGTAACGGCCCGCGTTGACGTCGACCAAGCCGCGCAGCGCCACCGCCAGCGGGGGCGGCGTTCCTCGTTCGACCACGTCCAGGGCCGCGCCGACGACATCCGCGTGTCCCTTCGCGAGCAGATCGAATCCGTGGTCTTGCAAGAGGGCCTCGATGTCGTCCTTCGCTCCGGCATCCGCGAACAATCGCAGCGCGGACGGGAATCGCGACATCGTTTGAAGGACGGCCCCCAGCCGTCGCCGCTCTGCAGAAACGGCGTCCGCACCGCGTAGTGCGAACTGATGCGTGACGAACTCTCTAAAGAGATCGTGACACGTATAACGGCCGTTGCCTTCGTCGTAGATAAACGCAACGCGTTGCAGCAGGTTTTCGATCAGCGAGAGAGCCGTATCGAAACCGGCCGCAACCAAGACGTCGAGATCGATGTGGTCGAGCAGCGCCGCGCTCTCGAGCAGCGCGCGCGTTTGCTCTCCCAATCCGCGGTAGACCTGCTCGGCGAGATACCGATACGTCATCTCCCGCGTCGACGCCGCGACGCCGCGCAGATCGACGGAACGCGTCGAACTCCGCAACGCGAAACTCATCGCCGTGGCCCACCCGCCGGTTAGCGCGAGCAATTCGTGAAGCTCTTCGTCGCGCACGCTCAAGCGAAACGAACGAGCCGCCTCCCGGGCCTCTTCGACGGAAAAGCGCAGGTCGTGCTCGTCCACGGCGAGATCGCTTTCACCGTACGCCAGCCACGTACCGATCGGCAAACCTAGCGTCGAGCGCGACGCGACGATCCACTGAACGCGGCCTTTGGTACGCTCGATGAGGGCGGCGAGGCATCGCGTCACCTCGCGTTCTTCCTGCGCGAAATGGAGATCGTCGATCGCGACAACGCCGCGAAAGGATTGGAGATGCGAATCCATCCAGAGCGCCAGAACGGCGCCTGGAGACGCCGATCCCGCATTGCGCTCGTAGGCCCCGGCCAGCGTCGTGCGCGCCTGCGGGGCGACCTCGCCGAGTGCGTCCGCGAACCCGCGCAAAAACCCGAGGAGCCCCGCATTTTCCGCCCGGACGTCGTATCGGATGCGCGGCTCCGTGGTCGAGTCGAGGTACTGCCGCAGTGCGACGCTCTTACCGTAGCCCGCGGGCGCGACGAGCAGGACCACCCGCTGCATAGCAGCGGAGCCCATTCGTTCGAGTACGCGTGGCCGCAGGATCGGGACGAAGGCACCACCGGTGTCGATCGTTCCGTCCTGCCGCACCGGTCTTATCATGCAGTCCCTGCTACACCATGGTATCGAGAGGCGCTCGATATTCGTCGGCACCCTCATAGTACCCCAGAAGTAGTTCCTCTAGGTAGAGGAGGTGCAACTCGCGATCGAGCCGGCCATACTCCTGGGAGCGATCGCTCCGGAAGCGATCGTACTCCTGTTTACTCTGCCATACGTCGATCGTGACAAAGACGTTCGGCTCGGTTCGGTGGGCGAAGAGGCGCGTGCGGACGAAGCCCGGCGCTTCGCCAAAGAGCCGAGCCCATGGGCCTTTGGGCCCATACGCCTGACGAAACGCCGCCTGCTGCGCCGGGTGGACGTGGTAACGGTACAAGACTTCAATCATGAGGTTACGGGCGCGCCCCAGAACGAGAGTGCAGCCCGTAACGGGGCGAGTTGGCGGAGAGGCGTAGAGGGCCCTTGCCGATGAGCTCCGCGAGAAATGCGGCCAGCACGTCGCCTTCGAGCCGCAGATGCGCCGCCAGCCATGCGTGCTGAGCCGGGCACGTCAGTTCGCCGAACTCGATCACGAAGCTCCCCTCGGCGGCATGAACCTGGCGATAGGCGTAGTAGTGCCGCAGCCCCGGCGTAAAATTGTCCGGCATGAATCCGAACGGCCAATAGCGCCCGTAGAGGGCGCGCCACCGGGCGGCTGCCGCAGCATCGCTCGCCTGCGAATAGCCGACCGATGCCGCGCTCGTGCATGGCTTGTCCGCGCCGTCGAAGTGGATGAACGCCGCCGCACCGACGGCGTAGCGGCCGGCGAAGTCCGCCGGCCTGCGGATGACGCTGATGCCGTTGGCCCGGAGAACGCGCACGGCTTCGTCGACGACGATCGGCGTCCACGCACGCTCCCCGGCCGCGCCCAGATTGCACGGATGCTTCGGGAATCGGCGGCAGCTCGCCGGCCGCCCCTCGTGTCCCGCGCTCAGCAAAACCTCCGCGCGATAGAGCTGCACGGCCAGCACCGTCGTGCCGATAACGGCGATCATGGCGCGCTATGAAACCAACGCCGCGAGCGACGCCGAGGGCTCGCATCCGAGTTCGTCCAGCAGCGCGCTACGATATCGCCGGTACTGGCGAACGGCCGCCGCGCGGTCGCCGAGTTGCAGGTGCGCGCGGATCGCTATTTCGCAAGCGGGCTCGTCGCACGGATCCTGTGCGAGCGCCTCTTCACAGAGGCGTAACGCACCGCTCGCATCGCCGCGCGCGAGCGCGTCGCTAGCCAGCCGATGCGTCGTACGAACGTGAAGCTCGCGTAAGCGGCGTTCGGTCGGTCCGAACCATTCCCACCGCAGCATACGCTCGGGGCGCTTGGTCCCAAGTTGTGCGGCCAATCGCTCCAATGCCTCGCGGTCGTCCTTCGTATGCGTTTTGCGGCCCAGCAGGACGTTTGCGACGCGCTCTATTTCCCAGAGATCGACGCGCGCATCCGCGTGCAAGCGATATCCGTCGCCGTCTCGCACGACGATGTCGTCTCTTCCCGCGCGGCCGCGCAGCCGATGCAGCGCCACGCTCAGCGCGTTGCGCGCGGCATATGCGTCCTGCGCGGGCCACAGGAGCGATGCCAGGCGTTCCCGGTGGAGCGTTTCGCGGCGTACGCCCAGTGCGACCAAGAGCTCCAGTTCGCGGTTCGAGAGCATCACGGAGGCGCCGTTGACCCGAACGGCGCCGCGTACCACGTCGATTGCTATCGGCGCTGCGGCGAGTGAACGCCCACGCTCGAAACGGCGGACGTATGCCGAAAGCATGGCGTTCGGAGAGCCGCCCGCAATCAACGCCGCGATCGACTCCTCGAGTTGCGAGGATTCGCAGCGCGCGCCGGCCGCGCGCGCCGCGTCTAAATACTCCGCACGCTTCAGTTCGTCGGTGAGCGCCACTGCGATCGCCGCGAGCGTCTGTAAAAACGGGGAATGCGTGCGTTCGGCGAGGAGCAACGCGGAAGCGGCAAGACGCCTCGCTTCTCGGATGTCCGCAGACCGGCTGGCGGCGATCAAGTGCGCATAGATCACGAACTTCGGGCTGTCGACGTCGCAAGGCTCGCCTTCGCGGCCGCATGCGACCGCGGCCAAATACGCAAAGCCTCGAATGCCGAATCGCTCGACTTGCGAGTCGAGGTCCGCCGCGTAGTCGGCGGCCAACTCGTATTCGCCGGCGAGCCACGCGCCCACCAGCGCTTCTGCGGTATCGAAGGCGACGATGTTCGAGAGCCCGGAGGAGCGCGCGCGTTCGATCGCCTGCTCCAAAAAGCGCCGCTCGACCGCGCGCTCGCCCCGCACGCGAGCGATATCCGCTCCGAGCGTGGCCAGCGTGCCGGCAGCCATCACGTCCAGGTGCGAGACGAACGGAAGCGCGCGCGTGAGGTCCCGCTCGGCCTCATGGAGGTGGCCCATCCGCGCGTTCGGCAGCGCTCGCAAATAGGGAATAAACCCATCGCGGAAGGCGCGCGGAATCTCCGCTTCGCGAGCCTGCTCGGCGAACGCATCGGCTAGTGCGAGCGCTTCTTTTATCAATCCGAGATGGATCATGAAGACGACCCGAAAGATGACGACATAGTAACGTTCCACGAGCGATACGTCGGGGGAGAGTATGCGCCAGATCGCCGTCGCTTCGTCCAGCAGCCGTTCGGTGTCGACGCAAAACATCTGCAAGAGCGCGGTCACTCCCCAGAGGCGAGGATACCGCTGGACCAGCCGCTGGTCGAGTTGCGAAAGCACCAGCGCGTAGGACATCGACGGGGCGAGATCGCGCACGGCCTCGTGCTGGCCGAGCGCGTGCGCCGCAGCTTCTTTGTCGCCGCGCGCCAGATGGAGTTCCGCAGCTCGCGGAAAGTGGCCGCGAGATTCGTGATAGGCGGCTACCGATCGCAGCAACGCGTCGCGGCGCTCTTCATGATGTTCGAGCAGCAAGGTTGCAAGGAGCGGGTGCACGGTATAGACGCCTTTGGATCCTCGCGAGATAAAGGGAGATTCTTTAGCGAACTCCCAAAAGCGACGCGCGAAATCCGCATCGTTCGACACGCCTCGCAAATCGATATCCGTCGCGCGAGGGATGCACGCACACGCAACGATGGCCTGCACGATTTCGGGCTCCAAAGACGCCAGTACTTCGTCGGCGAGATAATCGTGCAATTCTTCGAATGCAAGATCGTCGAGGCGGTCGAGCAGGGCGGCGATGCGTCCCTCGGCGGCGAAGCGCAACAGCAGCAACACCGCAATCGGCCAACCTTGGGCGACGGCAACGATCCGTTCGATCGACTCCGCATCCCCGATCGTCGTCGCAAACATCTCGCGCACCCGTTCGTCGCTAAATGCCAAATCGTGCGCGTGGAGCACCACGATCTCGTGCGGCGCCGCGAATCGCGTCAAATGCATGCGCAGATCTTCTCTCGAGCACACGACGATCGCTCGTCCGCCCGGGCTCGTGGCCAGGAGCCGGGCAACAAAATCGCGGGCCGAACCGGGACGGGCGAGATGCTCGCAGTTCTCAAAAACGACGGCCCCGTCCGAGGGTTGGCGCCACTCATCGAGCGCGATGTTCAAACGTTCGGCAACGGTCGTTCCGCCGTCGCCCAACTTCAATTCGGTCTGCGTGAGATCGTGCTCTCGCCCGGGGTTTTCGATCGCGAGCGCGGGGATCAGCCGCCGCGCCAAATCGACGTCGTCGCGCACGCCGCTGCAGTCGCAGATGGCCCACGCGCCCGCGCCTTCGAGATACTGTCGCACCAGCGTCGTTTTCCCGAAGCCTGCCGGGGCGACGATGGCGACGATCTTGGGACGCGCGCGCTCGAGACGCTCCAGGAGCGCCTCACGACGAAACTCAAGCTCGGGTCCCGTCCGTGCCTGCCGCATGGTTTCTTAGGTTACACCCCAAGCAGCCGTAAGCATTCTGTAAGGCCTACTATTGGGGCCGTAAGTCCTATGAAATGGGAGCCTGTTAGCCTAGGACGGCCAGCCGAGCCACGGAAAGGCACAGGACATCGCAATGACCGCTGTCCCCACCCCGATCGTCCAGGTCCCACACTTACACGGGGATCGTACTCCCATGCTCGCCGACGCGATTGCGCAACTGATCGCGAGCGAACCGGAGCTGGCGAGCATCACGCTCGCCGAATTTGCGACCCGCGCCCGCGGTGCCGGCCCCCGCTGGGCGCCGGACCGGTGTCTCACGCCCGTTCCGAGCTCCGCCGAGCCCCTTCAAGATATCGCCCAACTGCTTTCCGAACGCGAGCTCGAAGTGGTCCGTCTCGTCTCCGAAGGGCTCTCGAACAAGGATATCAGCCGCCGGCTGGGGCTCTCGGATAAAACCGTGAAAAACCACATATCCCATATCCTGGCAAAGCTGAATCTCACCGCCCGGACGCAGGTTGCGGTGCTCGCCATTCGCGGGGGCTTTGCCTAGGCGGCGACGCCGCGAGACCCGCGAGCGATCGACAGGCGCGTCACGTGCCCCGAGCCGAGATCGTACACCAAAACTCCCCGCAGGCGGTGCGTCTGCCACAGACGCGCCGCTTCGCGTATGCGGTGAAACGCTTCCAGGCGCCCGGCGCCGAGCGGTAAGCGGCGCAGGGCAACCGCATAGAGCTCGGCGCGATGGCCGCGCACGACCGCATCGAACGGCGCGGCGCTCCGCCCGATGGCGACCAGGTCACGCCGCCGGACGGCGAAGATGCGCGCCGCCAAGCGCGAGCGCAGGAAGAGGCCGAGCTCGGTCACGATCCGGTCGCGTTCGGCAAAGAGGAGGGTTGGGCGCACGCCGTCGGGCGCCGCGCTCGACACCGCTCGCTCGAAGCTGAGCAGCGCCTCGTTGACGAGCGAACGCGGCGTGACTCGTCCGGCAGCAAGGGCGCCGGCAATCGCGCGACGCGCCGCCCGTTCGGCGAATACGGGAAAGCGGTCGGCGGCCAGAAGCGAATCCATGTCCCGTTTACGGTAATGCACTCTCATGCCAGGTGTATGGCACATATACGATGGTTTGACCGGATATGAAAACGTCCCGGCTACATGCTCCGCAGCCGGGACGTTCTCGGGATTCGCGCTAGCGAACGCTAGAGGTCTTCGGGATTGATCCCCTTGATGCGGTCGTACTGCGTCTTTTTCGGCGCTGCGTGCACCGCAACGTGATCCTCGTACTCGCCTTCGTATTGCACCGTGAGCGGCTCGCGGTTCTTTTCGTAGGCGCTGACCAATCTGCTCACGTTGTCGCCGTTGGCGCCCATCGTCGCTTCGATTAACGCCGCGTCGTCGGCCGTCATGCTGTAGGCCGTTGCGGCTTCGAGCGGCTGGCGCGGACGTCCGTCGTCGTCGACATCCTGGCCTTCGGGAACGATATCGATGTTGCGATAACGCGACATGCCGGTACCGGCCGGGATCAGCTTGCCGATGATGACGTTCTCTTTGAGCCCCAAGAGCGGATCGTATTTGCCCTTGATCGCCGCGTCGGTGAGAACGCGGGTCGTTTCCTGGAAGCTCGCCGCGGAGAGGAACGATTCGGTCGCGAGCGAGGCCTTGGTCACGCCAAGCAACACCGGGTTCGCGGTTGCGATCGCGAGTTTCTCGGCTTTGACCTTCTCGTTGTTCTCGTGGAACGTCGCCGCTTCGACCAACTGGCCGGGCAGCATCTGCGTATCGCCGCCCTCGACGATCTTCACCTTGCGCATCATCGAACGCACGATCACTTCGACGTGCTTGTCGTTGATGTCGACGCCCTGCGAGCGATAGACCTTCTGCACTTCACGAACCATATAGTTCTGCAGAGCGGTCTCGCCTTTGAGACGCAAGATATCGTGGGGGTTGAGCGAGCCTTCGTTGAGTTGGTCGCCCGGCTTGACCGTGCCGCCGTCTTGCACCGCGAGATGCGTCCCGAGCGGCACGTCGTACTCGTGGTTCTCGCCGGCTTCGTCGATGACGAAGATGATGCGCTTGTTCTTCTCGTCGCCGAACTTAATCGTGCCGGCGACTTCGGTGATAACCGCTTGGCCCTTGGGTTTGCGCGCCTCGAAGATTTCTTCGACGCGCGGAAGGCCGGTGATGATATCCTCGGTCGCGACGCCACCGGTGTGGAACGTGCGCAGGGTCAGCTGCGTACCCGGCTCGCCGATCGATTGCGCGGCGATGATGCCGACCGCGGTGCCGATATCCGCCTTCTTACCGGTCGCGAGATCGCGGCCGTAACAGAGCGAACAGACGCCGTACTTCGATTGGCACGTGAGTACCGAACGGATCTTGACCTGCGTGATGCCGGCGTCGACCAAGGCTTTCGCCTTCTCTTCGTCGATTTCTTGATCGCGCGCGACGATCACCGTCGTGGGACGCTTCGGATCGACGCGAACCTCTTCGGCAGCGCGGCGGCCGACGATGCGGTCGCTGAGCGGCTCGATGATTTCCTTGCCGACGCGAATGTCGCCGACCGTTATGCCGTGATTGGTGCCGCAATCTTCTTCACGAATGATCACGTCCTGAGCCACGTCGACGAGACGGCGCGTCAGGTAACCCGAGTCGGCGGTGCGCAGCGCGGTATCGGCCAGGCCTTTACGCGCACCGTGCGTCGAGATGAAGTACTCCAGAACCGTCAGGCCCTCGTTAAGCGAAGCCTTGACCGGGATTTCGAGGATGCGTCCCGACGGATCGGACATCAGTCCGCGCATACCGCCGAGCTGCTTGACCTGAGCGATCGATCCGCGAGCGCCCGAGGTCGCCATCATGAAGACCGGGTTGAGCGGGTTCTGAGCCGCCTGCATGGCAGCCGTTACCGCGTCGCCGGACTTCGACCAAATCTCGATCGTCTTGGTATAACGCTCGTCGTCGGAGATGAAGCCTTGGTCGAAGAGCCGATGGAGTTCGTCCACGGCGCTTTGGGCCTTCGCGAGAATATCGTGCTTGGCTTGCGGCACGACGATATCGCTGATGGAGACGGTCGTCCCCGAAAGCGTTGCGAAGTGGAAGCCGAGTTCCTTGATGGCATCTAAGAAGCGCGCGGTCTCCGCGTTGCCGTACGTGCGGTAACAGTCGGTGATCGTCTTCTTGAGCGCACCCTTATCGACGATGCGATTGACGAACGCGTGGTTCCAACGATCCGGGAACGCCATGTTGAAGATGACGCGACCGATGGTCGTCCTGATCAGTTCGCCCTTCCAACGCACGTAGATCCACTCTTGCAGGCCCACGGTGTTGGTATCGAACGCAATAACGGCTTCTTTGGCGTCGTAGAACGTCGGCAGCGCGCCCGGTGCGTCGTCGGAGGGAGCGTGCTTCTTCGATGCGCGGGCCGGCGGCTCCAAGTCTTCGGCAGAGATCGCGCCCTTGGCGGGCCCGACGTACTCGTTACGTTGGAACGTGAGGTAATAGAGGCCGAGCACCATGTCTTGGGTCGGAATCGATACGGGGTTGCCGTACGCCGGAAGCAAGATGTTGTTGGAGCTGAGCATCAAGATGCGCGCTTCGGCTTGAGCGCCGGCGCTGAGCGGGAGATGGACGGCCATCTGGTCGCCGTCGAAGTCCGCGTTGTACGGCGTACAGACGAGCGGATGCAAGTGGATGGCTTTGCCTTCAACCAGCACCGGTTCGAACGCTTGAATGCCCAGACGATGGAGCGTGGGTGCGCGGTTGAGCAGCACCGGATGCTCTTTGATGACTTCCTCGAGGACGTCCCACACTTCCGGGCGGACGCGTTCCACCATGCGCTTCGCGCTCTTGATGTTGTGCGCGAGCGCGCGGTCGACGAGCTTCTTCATCACGAACGGCTTGAAGAGCTCGAGCGCCATCTCTTTGGGCAGACCGCACTGGTGCAGCTTGAGCGACGGGCCGACCACGATGACCGAACGGCCGGAGTAGTCGACGCGCTTTCCGAGCAAGTTCTGCCGGAAACGCCCTTGTTTGCCTTTGAGAATGTCGGAGAGCGACTTGAGCGGGCGATTGTTGGGGCCCGTCACGGGCCGGCCGCGCCGCCCGTTATCGATCAACGCATCGACCGCTTCTTGCAGCATGCGCTTTTCGTTTTTGATGATGATCTCGGGCGCGTTGAGCTCGAGCAACCGCTTGAGGCGATTGTTGCGATTGATGACGCGACGATAAAGATCGTTGAGATCCGAGGTCGCAAAACG
>DAHUXY010000117.1 GCA_027315505.1 Vulcanimicrobiota bacterium
GGGATCGGCCCGGGCGGCTTCACCGGCCTGCGAATCGCCCTGAGCTACGCCAAGTCGCTGGCGCTGGGCTGGGGGGTGCCGCTAGCCGCGATCTCATCGTACGACGTACTCGAATATCTCGTCCCCGCCGGGCCGCTGCTCACCATCGTCGTCGGGCGCAAAGGCGTTATCTCGGCTCGATACCGCTCCGGGGACCGGGAGCTTCGCGCCTCGGGCTGGGCCGCCGAGGTGCTGGACGCCGTGCTCCCCGTGGCCTTCGGCGAACCGTTGCGGGTGGTGGGCGCCCCGGAGGACGTGCTTGGCTCTCTCGCCGAACGCGGCTATATCGTGGAATCGCTCTCCCCCGCAGCCCCCAACGCCGCCGTAGCCGTCGCCCTCCTCGGCGAACGCTCGCAACCCGCGCGCAGCGCGCACGCGGTGCGCGCCGATTACGGCGAACGGCCGGCCGTTACCGTGCCGGATCGAGCCGTTCGCGCATGAAAGCCGATTTGGAACGCGCCTCCGCGCCCGAGCCCGCGCGCATGGAGATCGGGCCGATGACGCTGGCCGATATCGGCCCGGTGATGGAGATCGAGCGCGCATCGTTCAGCACCACGTGGCCGGCCGACGCGTTCTATAACGAACTGCACACCAACAAGCTCGCGCATTATTTCGTCGGGCGCATCGCCGGCCGGATCGTCGCGTATGGCGGCATCTGGGTGATCTTCGAAGATTCGCACGTTACCACGATCGCGGTGGATCCGGTCTATCGCGGCCGCAAACTCGGCGAAACGATGCTCTTGCACTTACTCGACCGGGCGATCGAAGGCGGTGCCGCGTGGATGACGCTGGAAGTTCGCGAGAGCAACCTCGCGGCCCAGCAGCTCTACCGGAAATACGGTTTTACCACCGTCACGACGCGCAAGGGCTACTACAGCGATAACAACGAAAACGCGCTGGTTATGTGGGCCGGCAATCTGAAGGGCGAGTTTTTCCGGAGCCGCCTTCGCGCGCTCCGATCGCGTTTCGAACAGCGGTAGCGCGGCTGCGGTATGCGGAACTCGCGCGCGGCGTACGCGCGCACCTCGGCCAGCATCATCGTTACGCGCACACCGTTCGCGTCGCGCGGTGCGCGGAGTTGCTCGCGCGGCGCCACGGGCTGGATACGCGCAAAGCGCGCTTAGCCGGAATGCTCCACGACCTGGCCCGGCTCTATCCCGCAGAACGATTGCTGCGCGAATGCGAGCAGCGGGGTATGCCGGTCGACGCATTCGAGCGAGCGCACCCGATCGTCTTGCACGCCCGGGTGGGCGCGGCCGTCGCGTGCGAATCGTTCGGCGTCTGCGACCAAAGCATTTTGGACGCGATCGCGAAACACACGATGGCGGCCGAAACGATGTCGCCGCTCGACTGCGCGCTGTATCTGGCCGATGGGCTCGAACCCGCCCGCAGTTTCCCCGAGCGAGCGGCTCTTTGGGCGCTCGCCCAGAGCGATCTCCAAGCGGCGATGCGTGCAACCCTTGCGTCGTCGCTCGCGTACTTACACCGGAAGGGAATCCCGGTCGCTCCGCAAACCGCGGCGGCCGCCCGAGCCTTCGGGCTCACGAACGAGGAGGCATTACCATCGCGGAATTGATCGATATCGTGCGCGAAGCGGCGCTCGATAAAAAAGGCGAGGACTTCGTAGCGATCGACGTTGGCGGACGCACGATTATCGCCGATACCTTCGCGCTCGTCACCGGGCGCTCCAAAATCCAGACCCGCGCCATCGCCGACGCCGTCTCCGAGGCGGTAGAAGCGGCCGGGCGCAAAGTCGCTCGAACCGAAGGGTACGCGGACGGCACCTGGATCCTGATCGATCTCGGCGAGGTGATCGTCCACATCTTCACGCCCGAGCAGCGTTCGTTCTACAACCTCGAGCGGCTATGGTCGGAAGTCGAGAAGCGGCAGGCGCAGGGATCGTTATGAGTAGACGAGCGCACGTCGTGCACGAAACCAAGGCCGCGCGAACCCGCCGAAGCCTGTTGCTCAAGATCGGGGTCTGGATCTTCATCGGCATCTTCAGCCTCACCGTGGTGGGCGGCATCTTCGTGATCGGCGCCAGCATCGCCGGGCATTGAAACACCGCCATCGCTCCCCGATAGTATCCACCGGAGGAATACGTTAGACCATGAAACGCTTTGCAGCGGCCTTCGTGCTTGCCGCGGCGGCCCTGGCTTGGGCCCTACCCGCGAGCGCGCGCGACTTCGTTCAAGACCAAGCTCAAATGTTTTCGCCCGCAACCGTTGCGGCGCTCAACCAGCGCATCGGCAACTTCAACGCGCAGACCGGTAAAGAAATATTGGTCGTTACGGTGCCGACGCTCAACGGGGCGGACATCGCCACGGCCGCGAGCGCGGCGGCGCAGCAACAAGGGCTCAACGGCGTCATCGTCTATATCGCGAAGAACGACCGGCGCGACATCATTCTCCCCGGCCGCGCGGAAGTGCGAGCCGGCTGGTTTACGCGCGATACCGTCGCGCCGATTCGCCAGGCGATGGAAGCGCAGTTCAAGGCTGAAAATTTCGATGGCGGTATCACCACCGCCGTCGGCAACATCTTAGGCATCTATCGCTCGCATGTGAGCAGTTTGCAAGGCGGCGGCGCAACGAATGCGGTTGCCGCAAACGCCGGAGCGAGTTCCGGCGGGGGAGTACACATCGGCATGTTCTGGTGGATCGTTATCATCGGGCTCGGATTCCTGATCGTTCGCTCGATTATGCGAGCGCGTTCCGCGCCGCGCTACTATCCGCCGGTGCAAGGCACGCCCGGCCAGCCTGGTGCACCCGGAGCGCCCGGCGCGCCAATGCCCGGAGCGCCGATGGCGCCGGGCGGTTACCCGATGGGCGGCGGCTACGGCATGGGTGGCTTCGGCGGTGGCGGGAGCTTTTGGAGCGGGCTGCTCGGCGGCCTCGGCGGGGCGTGGCTCGGTAACGAGATGTTCGGCAATCGCGGCGGCTTCGGCGGCGGCATGATGCAGGGCGGCCCGCCCGACGCCGGCGGCGGCTGGGGCGCGAATCCCGGTGATGCCGGCGGCTGGGGTAACGACGCCGGCCAAACCGATATGAGCGGCGGCAGCGCCGGCGATTTCGGCGGCGGCGGCTTTGGAGATTTCGGCGGCGGCGGCTTCGGCGGCGGGGATTCGGGCGGCGGGGGCGGCTGGTAAACGCCATCGCTTTGCCCCCTTGGGTGCAGGGCACGCCATAGCGCGCTCGTAAGCAGCGAGCATGCGACGTTTGCTTCACGGTGTAATGGCTGTTCTGTTTGCCCTGACCAGCGCGACAGCGCTAGCGCAGGCGGCGAATCCCGGCCCCTCGCACCTCCAACCATCCCTCTTCAACGATCTTTCATGGCGCTCGATCGGCCCGTTCCGCGGTGGCCGCGCGCTGGCCGTCACCGGCGTCCCGGGGCAGCCCGACCACTTCTATTTCGGCGCGGTCGACGGCGGCGTCTGGGAGAGCCTCAACGACGGCCGCACCTGGACGCCGATCTTCGATAAAGAGCCGGTCGCATCGATCGGTGCGATCGCGGTCGCGCCGAGCGCGCCTTCGACGATCTACGTCGGCACGGGCGAAGCCGACATGCGTTCGAACATCGCGTACGGCGACGGCATGTATCGCTCGACGGACGGCGGCAAAACGTGGGCGCACATCGGGCTGACCGACACGCGTCAAATCGGCGCGATCGTCGTCGATCCGCACGACGCGAACGTCGTTTATGTGGCGGCGCTCGGCCACGCCTACGGGCCCAATGCCGAACGCGGCGTCTTCAAGACGACCGACGGCGGCGTAACCTGGAGCAAAGTCCTCTATAAGAACGACAACACCGGGGCGATCGATCTCGCGATGGATCCGAGCAATTCGTCGGTCCTGTACGCATCGCTCTGGCAGACGCGCCGCCCGCCGTGGAACGTCTATCCCCCGAGCAACGGGCCGGGAAGCGGCCTCTACAAATCCACCGACGCCGGAAAGACGTGGACGCACCTCACAGCCGGTTTGCCCGCGCACGTCGGGCACATCGGCGTTACCGTTTCGCCCGCCGACCCGCAGCGCGTGTACGCGCAGGTCGATAGCGATATCGAACACGGCGGCGTCTATCGCTCCGACGACGGCGGCGCGCACTGGAAACACATGGCCGGCGGACGCGACCAAGTGCGCATTTGGCAGCGCGGCTGGTATTTCGGCGGCATCACGGCCGACCCGAAGAATCCCGACACCGTCTACGTGATGGACACCTCGACGTATCGATCGACCGACGGCGGCAAAACGTTCGTCGCGATCAAAGGCGCGCCGGGCGGCGACGATTATCATACGCTCTGGATCGAACCCAACGACCCGAGCCGCATGATTCTAGGCAGCGACCAGGGCGTGATCGTCAGCGTCGACGACGCCAAGACGTGGAGCTCGTGGTACAACCAAAACACCGCGCAGTTCTACCACGTCATCACCGATAACGCGTTTCCGTACCACGTCTATGGCGCGCAGCAAGATTCGGGTTCGGCGATGACGCCGAGTTCCAGCAAGTATGCGACGCTCTCGCAACAGGATTTTCATCCGATCGATTCGGGCGGCGAAAACGGCTACATCGCGCCGGACCCGCGCCATCCCGGCACGATTTTCGGCGGTTCCGACACGGTGACGGCCGAGAACATCGCGACCGGTTGGGAGCAGAACATCGACCCCACCACGGCATATCCGGGCCACATTTGGCGGCATACCTGGACGCTGCCGCTGGTCGTCTCCCCGGCGGATCCCACCGCCCTTTACACGGCGCGACAGAAGATCTTTCTCTCGCACGACGGCGGCCATCACTGGAGCATCATCAGCCCGGATCTCACGCGCGCGGATGAAAACCATCCCGCGAATCTCGACCCGGCAACGATCGCCGACAGCTCGGGCTTGCCCAAACGCGGCGTCGTCTACGCACTCGCCCCGTCACCACGCGATGCCAACCTTATTTGGGCGGGTACCGACGACGGATACGTGTGGGTCACGCACGACGGCGGCAAGCACTGGAGCAACGTGACGCCGAAGGCCCTCACGCCCTGGTCGAAGGTGGGCATCATCGACGCCTCCGCGCGCGATCCGCGCACGGCATACATCGCCGTCGACCGGCACCGTCTGGACGACTACGCCCCGTATATCTACCGCACGCACGACGGCGGCGCGCATTGGACCGCGATCGTTAACGGCATTCCGTACGGCTCGTTCGTCAACGTCGTCCGGGCCGACCCCGATCGCGCGGGATTGCTCTACGCCGGAACGGAGAAAGGCGTCGAAGTCTCCTTCGACGACGGCGACCACTGGCAGTCGCTGCAACGCAACCTCCCGATCACCTCGGTGCGCGATATCGATATTCACGACAATGACGCGATCGTCGCGACGCACGGGCGCGGCTTCTACATCATGGACGATATCACGCCGTTGCGCGCGTTAAGCGCTCGCATCGCTGCGGCGCGCGCGTATCTCTTTGCGCCGGCGACCGCGGTTCGCGTTCGTCCCGGCAACCAGGAGGGGACGCCGCTTCCGCTCGACGAGCCGCAAGCGGACAACCGCGTTCCGGGCGTCTATATCGACTACACCTTGGCGCACGCGGCAGCGACGCCGGTAGTGATCGATATTCTCGACACCACGGGGAAGGTGCTGCGCAGTTGGTCGAGCGCCGTGCCCCCGCACGTGGTCAATCCCAACACGGTGGATATTCCCGCCTACTGGCTCAAGACGCCGGCCGTTCCGGGAACCGGCGCCGGAGCTCACCGCTTCGTCTGGAACTTTGCGGTGGATACGAAGAACGGGCCCTACGCGCCACCCGGCAAGTATACGGTTCGCCTTGCCGTCGACGGGATGCAACTCGAGCGGCCGTTCGCGATCGTGCGCGACCCGCGCATTGCCGCAAGCGACGCCGATCTGCGCGCGCAGTACGCGCTAGCGATGGCCATATCGCAACGCGAGGGGCAGATTACCGTGGCGAACGAGCGGGCGATCGCGCTTGCCAAGCGTCCCGCACTATCGGCCTCGCAGAAACGCATCCTCCAGTCGGAGATCGTCGGCATCGCGCCGGCGGCCGACCCCGACGACTCCGTAGGCAAACCATCGCACGATTTCACCAGCTTCATGTATCTCTCGCAAGCGTTCGGGGGACTGCAGGATCAGGTGGAGAGTGCCGATGCGGCTCCGACCCGCGACATGCGGACGGCGTTCGCCAAGCTCAACGCCACCCTCGCTGCCACGCTCGCGAAGCTCGCGGCGATGGAACGCCCGCGCTAAGCTCGCGGACGAGCGCATGAAAAGGGACCCGGCCGATCGGCCGGGTCCCTTTTTATGTCAACTCGTGCGCGGACTATCGCAGGACGCGATCGTACCAGGCATCGAGATCGCTCTTGTACTTCGCCAACGCCGGGGTGTTCATGTAGATCATGTGTCCGGATTGGTAGAAGCCGTAGCTGATGTTTTTCTGCAGTT
>DAHUXY010000218.1 GCA_027315505.1 Vulcanimicrobiota bacterium
ACGGTGATCGGCCCGATCCTCGGCGCGGTCGTACTCGACGCGCTCTACAACGGCGTGGGCATCTCCGCGCCGCAGTACTTCGAATTCATCTACGGCCTGCTGATCGTGTTGCTCGTCCTCTTCTTACCGAACGGCATCATGTCGTTGCTCACCCGGCGAGGCGTACGTGTCCTCTGAACCGCTGCTCGCACTCAAAGGCGTCGCCAAGCGTTTCGGCGGCCTCACCGTGTTGCACGACGTCCATTTCACGGTCGACGCGGGCGAGATTCTGGGCCTGGTGGGGCCGAACGGCTCCGGCAAGACCACGACGATCAATGTCATCTCCGGCATCCATCAGGCGGATGCGGGGACGATGCTGTTCGAAGGGCGTTCGATCGAACGCGTCCCGACCTTCCGTCTCGCGCATTTGGGGATCAATCGCACGTTCCAGGTTCCCAAGCCGTTCCCCGAAATGACGGCCCGCGAAAACATCGAGGTTGCCGCGTACTTCGGGGCCGGGTCGCGCAGCTCGGCCGAAGTCGATGCCGTGCTTGGGGAAATCGAACTCGCGGACGAGGCCGGAACGCTCGCTCGCGAACTCACCGTCAATCAGCAGAAACGGCTCGATCTCGGGCGCGCGCTCGCGGTACGTCCCAAGCTGCTGCTCGTCGACGAGATCGGCGCCGGCCTCAACCCGAGCGAACTCACCGTCATGGGCGAACTCTTGCTCTCGCTGGCCAAGCGCGGGGTCGCGCTCATCGTGGTCGAGCACCTGCTCGATTTCCTGAACCGCATCACCAACCGCGTGATCGTGCTCGATGCCGGAAAGATGCTCTTCGAAGGAACGCTCCAGGACGCGTCGCACGATCCCGGCGTCGTCGCGGCGTTCATCGGAGGATAGAGGGACGATGGCACTGCTTGAAGTCCAAGGCGTCGAATCCGGCTACGACGCGATGAAGATTCTCTGGGGCATCGATCTCGCGGTCGAACGCGGGGAGACCGTGCTGTTACTGGGCGCCAATAGCGCGGGGAAAACGACGCTGCTCCGTACGATCATCGGGCTGCTGCCCTGCTGGAACGGCGCGATCCACTTTGACGGCCAGGCGATCGACCATTTGCCGCCCGATCAGCGGATCCGGCGCGGCATCGCGTTCATGTCCGAGATGGGCGTCTTCCCCAGCCTTACGATCGAAGAAAACTTGCGTTTGGGCGGCTATTTCATCAGCGGGGCCGAGGTGCGGCGGCGCAGCGTCCAACTCATGGAACTCTTTCCCGATCTCGCCAAGAAACGCCACGGCCTGGCGGCCTCGCTCTCGGGCGGTCAACGCAAGATGCTCGGGATCGCGAAAGCCCTCATCTCCCAACCGAAACTCTTGCTGATGGACGAACCGTCCTCCGGGCTCGCACCGGTCTTCGTCAAACAGGTTGTGGAAGCGCTGCGCGTTGCGATCGGCGGCGGCACGGCGCTCCTGCTGGCCGAGCAAAACGTCGCCTTTATCAAACTCGCCGATCGCGGCTATCTGATCGACGGCGGCCGCGTCCGCGTCTCGGGCACGCCCGAAGAACTCGAGACGAGCGACGCGGTGCGCGCGGCGTACTTCGGCCTCGCTTAGGGCCGGGCGAGAACGGAGAGCTCCCAACGATAGCCGTCGCGGTCGCGGAGCCACAAACCCATATTCGGCGAACCCTCAGCTTCGGGCCCGATTTCCTCGCCGGGATCCTCTACCGCGACATCGTGCTCCTTGAGCCAATCGAGCGCGTGCCGGAGCGCGGGCATATCCGGCAGATGGAACGACATGTGGCCGATCGTTTCCGGACGCGGCGTGCCGGCGGAAAGCACGATCGTCACGTTGTCGTTCGATAGACCGACGTAGCCGTCACCTTCGAAAATCGTCTTCAGATCGAACAGCTTGCGCCACCAGGCTGCGCTCTTCTTGGGGTCGCGCACGGCGAGCCCGAAATGCCCGACCGTGCCGAGACGAATCTGCTTGCTCATGGTACGCGTCGTACCCTCACGGCGTGAGCGCGAATCTGCGCTCCGCGCCGCCGTGCGCAAACGCGAGGTCCCGCAACGCGCGACCGCGATGCCACAGCCGCCGCGCTAGGCGCACGTGGACGTCGCGATCGTGCTGCGCGCGTACCGCGACCAGCGGAGCGGAGCACGCGCGGGCGCTCTCGCGAAGGGCGATACAATCGTGTGCGATGCCCAGCGCGTCCGTGAGTTTTGAGAGGAGTTCCGCCAAGGGGCCCAGCCCGGGCAGATCGGGAGACGAGCGTTCGATGACGTAGTGCAGCCGTTTGCACGAGAGCCGGAACGCATGCAGCGCCTCGTCGTCGTCCGACTCGAACGCCGATTGCCGCTCGGTGCAATCCGCAAGATGGCGACGAAGCACGGTCCGCACCGCATCGATAGGCGTAGCGACCGGCGCGGCGGCCGGCGGGGGTGCGGCTTTTTTGAGGATCGAGGAACCGGTGCGAATGAGGCGGCGCAGTTTGCGCCGGGCCTTCTTCCGCCGCGCGCGCAGCCTGCGCCGCACGCTCGACAGCTGGTCGCGCTCGGCGCCGCGAGCCGCTGCCCGGTAGGCCTTGACGCGACGCAGCAAGACGTCGCAATCGCGCACCTTTCCGGCACGGCGACGCAATGCGTGGATCTCTTCGACAAAGGCGGGATCCGGCTTCGCGAGGGTCCCCATGTCCTCCAAAGCCGTGCTCAAGCGCGCTAAATCCCGCCGGGCCCGGTGCAAGCGCTTCGCAGAACGCGGCTTACCGTAGTAGGCGGACACGGCGCGGCGCGCGACATCCGCGCAGCGCGCGATCGTCTCCCGCGCCCATACGGCCGTAGCGTCAAGATGCATCGGTACGGGTTCCTCGCTCGGTCGCTCCATGCTACCGAGCGGACCTCCAGAGAATGGGAAGGCCCGGGGTGCGCCCGCGCCTAGGCCACAGTCCCACGTCCTTCTCCCCGCGCCGATAGGATGGGTCTATGGGACCGGACCTTACCGAAGGGCTGTCGGACGCGCTCGCTGCCGAACGGCTGCTTTCCGATGGGTATAACGATCTGGCCTCGGGCAAGCGGCGCGGCTTTCTGAACGTCGCTTTTGACGTCGTTCGCGAACCCATGTTCCTGTTGTTGATCGTCTGCGGCAGCGTCTATCTGGCGCTCGGGAATAAGGGCGAAGCCCTGATGCTCCTGGGCTTCGTCTTTGTGATCGTGGCGATCAGCATCGCACAGGAGTCGCGGACGGAACGGGCTCTCGCGGCGCTACGCGATCTCTCCGGAACGCACGCCACGGTCGTCCGCTCGGGCAAGCGCCAACGTATTCCCGGGCGCGAGGTGGTGCGCGGCGATCTGCTGGTCGTCTCCGAAGGCGATCGCGTCGCAGCCGACGGGGTGTTGCTGGCGTGCAGCAATATCTCCGCCGACGAATCGTTGCTCACCGGCGAATCGGTTCCGGTACGCAAGAGCCCGGCGGCGTATCCGATCGACACGATGGAGCGGCCCGGAGGCGACGATTTACCGTACGCTTTTTCCGGCACGCTGATCGTCGCCGGGAGCGGGTTGGCTCGCGTGATCGCGACCGGTCGCAACTCGGAGATCGGGCACATCAGCACGGCACTCAAGACCGTGGTACAAGAACGAACCCGCACGCAAGAGGAGACCTCTCGCATCGTTCGCGTGCTGGCGTGGGCGGCGCTCGCGCTCAGCGTCGCGGTCGCGTTGACCTACGGTTTTACGCGCGGCAACTTCCTGCAGGGCATTTTGGTGGGCATCACGCTTGCGATGGCGATCCTTCCCGAAGAGCTGCCGCTGGTCTTAACGATCTTTCTAGGATTGGGTGCGTGGAGAATCGCGCGCGAGCGCGTGCTGACGCGCCGCATTCCGGCGATCGAACTCTTGGGCTCGACGACGGTTCTCTGCGTCGATAAAACCGGCACGTTGACGCAAAACCACATGAGCCTCACGAATATCGTTGCGAACGGCGCATCCTTCGATCTCGGCAACGAAGCGGTACGGCCCGACCTTCCGGAAACATTCCACGAATTGCTGGAGTTCAGCGTGTTGGCAAGCCACCGGGACCCGTTCGACCCGATGGAACAAGCGATACACGCGGCCCTGCAACGCACCCTCGCGGGTACCGAACACGAACGCAAGGACTGGCAACCGGTCTCGGATTATCCGATCTCGCGTACGATGCTCGCAACCTCGCAGGTATGGCGCGCGCTGGATCGCGATGCGTACGTGGTCGCCGCAAAGGGAGCGCCCGAAGCCATCGTCGATCTGTGCCATCTCGACGCGGCCATAGCTGCGCCGATCGTCGACGCGGCGAATGCATTGGCAGCCGGGGGTCTGCGCGTCCTGGGCGTAGCGAAAGCGAGCTTCGAGGGCGCCGTTCTGCCTGCCGATCAGCACGACTTCGTCTTTTCGTTTCTCGGGCTGATCGGGTTTCGCGACCCGGTGCGCGCATCGGTTCCGCAAGCCATCGCCCAAGCGCAGAGCGCGGGTATCCGCGTGGTGATGGTCACCGGCGATTACCCTCCAACCGCCATCGCGATCGCCCGTCAAATCGGTATGCGGTCGGCGGATATTTACGTGACGGGTACCGATTTGGCCGCCATGAGCGAGCGCGCGCTTCAGGAAAGCGTGCGGAATGCCGGCATCTTCTGCCGGGTCGTCCCCGAACAGAAGCTCAGCCTCGTCAGAGCGTTGAAGGCGGACGGCGAAATCGTCGCGATGACCGGCGACGGCGTGAACGACGCACCCGCGCTCAAGGCTGCGGATATCGGGATTGCAATGGGCGGCCGTGGCACCGACGTCGCCCGCGAATCGGCGGCGCTCGTGCTTCTCGACGACGACTTTTCCTCGATCGTATCGGCGGTGCGCATGGGGCGGCGCATTTTCGATAATCTGCGTAAGGCGACCACCTTCGTCATCGCCGCGCACGTACCGATCATCGGCATGTCGGTCGTCCCCGTGATCCTCGGGTGGCCGCTCATGCTCTTACCCGTACACATTCTGTTTCTGCAATTGATCATCGACCCGGCTTGCTCGATCGTCTTCGAAGCCGAACCTGCCGAGAGCACTATCATGGAACGTCCGCCTCGGCCTCAGAGCGAGCCGCTCTTCGATCGCCGCACGGTGGCGCTCGGCTTGCTGCAGGGGACGATCCTGTTCGCGATCGTGCTCGCGATCTATAGTATCGCCCTCGCGCGCGGTGACGGTGAAAAGGTGGCGCGCGCGCTCACGTTCACCACGATGGTCATCGCAAGTCTCGGCCTCATTCTCGCCGACCGTTCTCGCTCCGGCAGCATCATCGCGACCATGCGCAGCCGCAATCGCGCGTTGTGGTGGGCGATCGGCGGGGGACTTGCCTTTCTCTCGGCCGTGCTCTACATTCCGCTGCTGCGCGGGCTGTTCTCTTTCGGCTTCCTGCATTACGGCGACGTGGCGTGGGCATTAGGCGCCGGTCTCGCGAGCATCGCGGCCTTCGAACTCACCAAACGTTTCGCCCCGTTCAGGCCACGCGCCACCGGCGCATAGCGCAATCTTTATCTTCGCTCATCTTCGTACCGGCAGGGGCTTGCTGTGCCGGCGACCAATGTCGCCGCAAAATGATGCTTCAAGATACTATTGCATGCAGCTTTTAACGCTGTCGTTGCTTACCGTTGGCCTCTGCGCCGTCTACGCGCTGGTCGGCGTCACGATCGTTCGCCGATTCACGAGACCGCACGTACGCGAGGGCCACAACGACGTGTTGGTACCGCTCTTCCTGATGGCCGGAACGCTGTACGCGGTCTTACTCGGCTTTCTGGTGGTCGCCGTCTGGGAAAACTACGGTGCGGCCAAAGATAACGCGGCCGAAGAAGCTTCGACGCTCACCACCCTCTATCGCCAAACCAACGGCATGCCGCCCGCGGAGCAGGCGAGGATGCGCGGCTTACTGCGCGACTATACCGAGGCAGTGGTCGCGAAGGAATGGTCGATCCAGGCGGCCACCGGCGGCGCGAGCCCGGTTGCCCGCAAAGCTCTGGGCGATGTGTACCGCACGTTCGCGACGCTGAAGCCGAGCATTGCCTCATCGAGCATCAGCCAGGCGTTCTTGAGCACGCTGGGATCGGTCGCCGACGATCGCAACCGTCGCACGTTGCAAGCCGGCGAAGGCCTTCCCGGCATTATTTGGGCGGGCGTACTCATCGGAGGCGCGATCGTGATCGCGATGACGTTCATCGTCTTCATGGAGCGGCCGCTCCCGCACGTCATCGCTTCGGTCTTGATGGCTTCGTTGATCGGCACGCTGCTGTTGATGATGGTGCTTCTCAACCGGCCCTTCACCGGCCCGCTCGCGTTATCGTCCGATGCGTTCGAACATTCGATGAGCGTCTACGCCGCCGTCGATGGAGGCAATTGATGCGCATCAGCACCTTGAACCATCTCGCGAACGGCGCTGCCGAACTCGGTGTCGTCCACGTCAGCGTCGAGGGCGTTAACGAGCACTCGTATGACGAGTGTTTGCACGAATTAAAAAAACGTGCCGCGTCCCTGGGCGCAAATGCCCTCCTCGGCGTACAGCTCGTGCAAAGCCAAGGTCAATGGAATCCGCGCACCAGCCTCATTGCAACGGCCGTCAAAGAATAGCTCTTTGAGCGGGGCGCGCCCATCGCGCGCCTGCCGCTTCGCCGGCGAATGATTCCCGCACGCTAAGCCCAACCAGGATAGCCAGCGGGAGCAGCGTCCACATTTCTCGGGGCCACCAGAGCGGCGTCATCGTTGCTAAGGCGTTATAGGCAAACCACGTCACGCTCGCGCTTGCAGCGCCGCCGGGGTTCGCAAACCTCACGACGTGCGTCACCGTCTGCTGGGCGTGCGCGGCTGCCAGCGAGTGCAACGCGAACGCTCCGCCCATGATGAGAAGAACGGCCGCTGCCGGCAGCAACCCGTTCGCCGTCAAAGCTCGAAGGTGGAATTCGGGGCGGGCCATCAACCACACGCACAGCATCGCCGCGGGGACGCAAAGCGGCAGCCAGTCGAGAACCGATGCGACGGGCAATGCCAGCATGAAGAGGGCAAGAATCGAGAGCGCGTTCGGGCGCCGCATAACGATGACGCATGCTAGGGGAACCGCCATCGCCACCTCGTCGAGGTGAATGAATGCGCCGCCGGTAACGGCAAACGCCGCCGGCAAAAGCACCAGCCAGGAACGATCGTCGTCTTTGAGATACAGTGCACGCGCGGCGAACACGCCGAGCAGCGCCAACAGCACGTACTGCAGCGAGCCGAGGCGTAGCGCGAGCGCCGGAGCGGCTCCCAGATGATAGAGCAGGGCGGTCAGGCTCAGCTGGCCCAAGTTGTTGACTTCGGACGCGGCGTGCAATGGGAGGACCGCCGTGAAGTACGACAGCGCCACGTGCGGTCCCAAGGCCGCGAGCATGACCGCAGCCGCTCCCGCTCCGGCCGCCAGCAACCGCAGCCGCATCTGCGGAATTGCGAGAAATACGGCGACGCACGCGGGGAGGACCATGTGCGGCTCGATCATCGCGAAGCCTAAGAGCACCGCGGCCGCATTCCACTGCCTGCGCCGAAGGGCCAGCGCCGCGCACACGGTCAGCGCGATCGGAATGGGGGAGAGCGCTCCTTCGAGTACTGCCGGTCCGAGCACGGCGAGCGCCGACGCTGCCAGTGCGGTGAGAGGCGGCATGCCCGAGAGTTTCGCAATCCCGCGCACGATAACCAGCGCGCAAACAATTTGGAGGACCAGCCACACCACCCTCGCGATCGCGAACGGTACGAGCGCTAACGGCATAAAAAGCGCGATGGCATAACCGGGGAGCGGCACCGGGACAGTCACTTGAGGATAGTGCACGAAAAACGCCGGCAACGTCGTCGCTTCGCACGTGTGGAGCGGCTCGTTAGCATACGGGCTTGCATGCTGCAACAGCGCTTTGGCGCCGCACCAGAACGCTTCAAAGTCGTAACCGGCGAGTTGAAGGGGATGAATGAGGGTATACGTGAAAACGCCGATCGCCAGGCCGCAAAGCACGGCCAGAAGGATCCCGATCCTGCGATCGAGCTGCAGTACCTCAGCCTTCACGCGATGCCTTAGCCACCGCTCGCAGAAGAAAGCCCAGCGTCGTTATCCAACAGCACGCCGCTTTGGCGAGATAACTCCGCGAAGCGTTCGATCGCGCCGCGCTGGAGTTCTGCGCACTCGGACGCTAACGCCTCGAGCCACTCTTCACGCTCGTCCCCCCAGCCGATATGGCCGCGATAGATCGCGATCGCTCGCTTCAAATGGACGCGCGCGGTGTTCGTGTCGCCGCTGACGTACGCGATGTTCGCGCTGCGGACGTGCGCGATGTAGCGTCGCACGTCGACGTTGACGAGCTCGAGATTGACGTTCAGCGTCTTCTCCAGCACCGCGAAGTAATTTGCCGTCTCGTCGGGTCCGAGCAGCGCTCCGAGCGCCTTTCGAATGTTGCTGCAGGCCGTTCGCAGGCTCAATTGGCTCACCTTCGCGTCCTGATCCGGCCAGAAGAGCTTCTGCAACTCTTCCCGCGTCGCATAGCCTTCGGGCGTTAGCAGCAGATACTGAAACACGCGTCGATCCATGCGCCGCAGCCACTGGACCGGCTCCTCGTCGATCGCACACGTGAAGCGCCAAAAAAAGCGGGCGGTAATCAGACGCGGCTCCGAGGACACTATTGAAACGGCGTCCCGAATTCTTGCGTGTAGTAGTCGAGAAGCGGCCCATAAACCGGGTTATAGCTCGCCCCATTTTTGATTTCCGCCAATCCGATCCACACGTATTGCGGGTCGATGAGATTGAGGAAGTGTTGCGCCGTCGAGTGTCCCAAACACGTGCTGTAGGTTGGCGGCTGCGGACAATTGGCCGATTCGGCGACAAACCCGGCCTCGGCGTTCGCCCACGTACTGTTGGGGCCGGTGGCGGCGATGTTCTGCGCCGAATGCGTGTACTGGGCCCCCGCAGTCTGTTCGTATTGCGCCGCGGTCGTGCAACCGGGATCGGCCGTTTGCGAGCAATCGTCGGCGAAGTACCCTTTAGCCGCCATATAGTTGTCCCAGTGCTGCGCGCCCTCCTGAAGAATCTCGTCGAGTACGACGATCGGAGCGCCGTACTGCGCGCGGTCGGCATTGACTTGTTGCAGCCACGCGGCCTCGTCGGCGGTAACCGCGGTAAGCTTCAACGTTCCGAGTTGAATATCGAGTTGGTTCACGGCAATCGGCTTGTGAATGGTCGCGTAACCATTCTGGAAGACTTCGAGGTAGTTCGAGCCGGGCACGAGCGCGGTCAACGTGAACGAGCCGTCGGAGGCCGTGGTCGTCTCAGATCCGCTGCTCAGCGATGGCGGCGGCGTCGATCCGGCGTAGACCTGCGGCGCCAAAACCACGACGGCACCGGCGATGGGCAGGCCGGAAGCGATATCCCGGACCAAGCCCTGCGCGTAATATCCCGTCGGTGCGGCCGTCGGCGCGGCGGTCGGGCCGGGGCTCGCCGAGCCGCCGGGCGCCGGTGTCGACGTGTTTCCCGGCCCGGGCGTCGGGGTGCTTCCAGGGCTTGGAGAGGTCGAGGCGACGCCGCTCGGCGAGCCCGTCGGAGCCGGCCCAGAGGTGGGCCCGTTCACAAATCCGCCCCCAACCGTCGGCGGCAAGGCGCCGCCCGACCCCCCGCCGCTGCCGCATGCCGCCAGCATCGCAAACGCGGCGCACACGACGAAGATGGAGGCGACGGGTCTTTGATCCATGGTTAGCACGATCCAGTAGATGAGAAGGGCGTAGGAGTGGGGACGGGAGAGGTCGGCAACGGCGACGGCGCATTCGAAGGCGCCGGAGAGGGCGTGGCCGGGATCGGCGTCGGCATACCGACGGTGCTCATCGCCGTAATCGAGCCCTCAACCGCGGAATAGGTATCGGAATTGCAATACATGATGATGCCGGGATACTGCGGATGCGCGAATGCGGTCTGTGCGAACATCACCGCGTTGCCGCCGATAAGCGGTTGCAAAAACGGGGGGACGTTGACGCCCGTCTGTACGTTGACGAGCGTTGCGGCGATATCGCGTGAGGCCAAGAATTCCGCACCGCCGATATTCTGGGTGATGGTCTGGCAATTGGAAGTGATTTGCCAGTCGGGGCCCCACAGCCGCGGGCTGGCCGGGCCGGGGTACGGCGCGGTGTCGCTATAGATGCCGGGAGGCGCCGTCGGGCACGGGACGGGTTGCGTGCCGCCCTGCAGATTCGCGTAGATGT
This sequence comes from Vulcanimicrobiota bacterium, assembly GCA_027315505.1. Classification (GTDB taxonomy): domain Bacteria; phylum Vulcanimicrobiota; class Vulcanimicrobiia; order Vulcanimicrobiales; family Vulcanimicrobiaceae; genus DAHUXY01. The sequence goes on from DAHUXY010000218.1 coordinate 10,244, forward strand.
CCGCGGCCGTATAGGCCTGATTGGATTGGCCGTAAAAGGCCGTGAATCCGGCGTAACGGATCGCAGATTGCGTCCGTTCGTCCACGATGCCCGCGTGTGCCAAATAGAGAATCGCAAAGACGCAAAAGATTGCGACGGGCAGCATGATCACCGTTTCGAGCAACGCTTGCCCGCGCTGCCGGATGCGGCTTCGCCCTACGAACACGTGTAGCTCCCGCTGGAGACCGGCCCGCTGTACGGAGCAATCGGGGCGACGGCATACCAGTTGACGTGCACTTGCAGGCCCGAATAATCAACCGTGTAGGACGGGCTCGGATAGAGCGCCGCCCACTGCGGTTCGATCGGCTGGTAGACTTGATTGGTGCCCGGATTGACGGCCGTGCCGGGCGAAAATACTTCGGCGTTCGAAGGACTCACCATCGCCGCCGCCCGGCCCACCGCCGTAAACGCTCCGTTCGCGCCCAGCCCGAAGAGGGCGCCGGCGACCAACGGCACGCGGTGGCACGCGATCACGTCGATCTCTTGCGGCGCGGTTCCACAGGAATGCCCCTCGCACGTTCCGCCGCTGGAACCGGTATTGATCACGGTGTACGAAAACGCGCAATCCGTCACGGTGCAATCGCCGATGTGACGGAGCGCTTTCATCTGGTCGGCCTGCTGGCCGCCCTCCGTAAAGTTATTCGCTCGCTGGATGAGTTGCATGTCGTTTTGATAGGCCGTGACGGCCTGATTGAATTCGGCAACCAGGCTCGTATAGTCGCCCGCGCACGCGCCCGATTGATTCGCGCAGCCGCCCTCGCCGTAGATCGTATTGAGGATCGCCTGATTCAAAAATCGGATTCTATTTTCGTCCACGGCCATCGCGTACAGGATCGTGCTCTCCTGATTGAAGACGCTGCCTTGCACCGACATGCCGACCGATGCCGCGCTGTCGGCGGCATTTTGAGCGCGAATCTGCCACGTGAGGACGCTCGCGTAATTCGCAAGGAAGAACGTCAGCGTTATCAGACAGGTTACGGCGAGCGCCCAAAACGGCAGCATCTGGCCGCGCTGACGGCGCGCTCTCATCTTTAGCATGCAGCCCCGCTATCCCAAGCGTAGATCGTGTATTCGCCGCTGGCCGGATTCGTGACGTCCCATGTGGGGCCGGGCGTCGGAAGACTCGAGGGGAAACGCAACGAGGCGTACACGCGAGCGTGGCAGCCCCACTCCTCGAATTGTCCGTTGACGCCGTTCCCGGTCGCATCGAGATGCTGCGCCAGCGTCATGGGATAATCCGACGAGCACTCCGCACCGTCCGAACAAAAATTCGCGAGGTTCGCACTTACCGCAAACGTGAACGGCTGCGGCCCCAAGCCTTGCGAAAGCCCGGTATAGGGCTCGATGTCCGCACCCTGCTCGGTCGTGAGCGAGCCTAAGCCCGGCAACGCACCCAGCCCGGGGATACCGACGCTGGCCTTGGCCACGACCGTCCCACCGCTGGCGTTGGTGGTAATGTCGGCTTGATTGATCCCCGGAAAGATACTCGCGCCCAGGCCTTGCGGGTTGGCGTAGCCGGTGGAAGCTGCAACGGCGGCGACAAACGATGCGCCGTCGGTTGACATCTGTCCGAATCCGAGGAGAAAAATCTGCAACGCTCCGAGCACGAGCAGGAGGGCGAAACTGACGATCACCGCCGTCTCCGCCATTGCCGCTCCTCGCTGGCGCCGCCGGCGCCCATGCTGTTGTCGCATCACGTTATTGCGTCATGTAGTGGAAGAGACCGTTCGTGGTCGTCCCAAGAACGCTCGAGACGGCGACGATCACCGCGCCCAAGCCAACGATCGCGGGGATCGCAATGCCGGCTGCGATAATGGCGTACTCCACCATGGGGCCGCCATCGTCGTCGCGATGCAGGTCCCGCAGCAGGGCGGCCCATCCGCGAGCGTTCACCGGGTGATGACCGTCGGCGTCATGATGAAGACGATATTTGTTTCGTCGTTCTGATAGCGCACGTCGCGAAAGAGCCTCCCGATAATCGGGAGGCGGCTCAGCAACGGGATTTCCTGAATCGTGCGTGCCTGAATGTGTCGCAACAAGCCGCCCATGACGATCGACTCACCGGGTGCGGTGATCACGTTCGTCGAGATGCTGCTGGTTTTGAGCGCCGGAATCGTAAACCCGTTGAGCAGAACGCCGTTTTGAAAGTCCAAATCCGAGACCACCGGATTGATCTTGGTCGCGACGTCGCCGTTGCCCAACAAGGTCGGGGTGACGTTGAGCTGCACGCCGTAATTTTGGTAGGTAACCGATACCGCGCCGAGCCCGCCCGATTGGGGCACCGGGATTTGCCCTCCTACTAAAAACGTCGCCGCTTCCCCGGGAACGGTCGTGAGATCCGGGGCCGAGAGTATCTTTGCGTGCCCTTCGGTCATTTCAAGATCGATCGTCGGGGCGAGCACCGTGGTGCGAAAGAACGGGCCGAGCGCAAACGGTTTAAAGGCGTTGCCGGGACCGGACGCCGGTTTGGCTTCGGTGATTGGAAACGACGCCGGCCCAAGCGTTAATCCGCCTTGACCGTCGGGGGTGCCGCTCTGCAAACGCACGCCGAGTTGGCTCAAACCCGTGTCGTCGATCTCCAGGATGTACACCTTAACGTCCACCTGCGTCGTCAACGTCATCGCTAAACGATCAATGATCTTTCCTTTGGCCGAAAGATATCGTCCCGCCGTTCCGCGCACGCCGTTCAGAACCGCTTGCCGTTGCTGTTCGTTGAGAACGCGCCCCGAGACGATGACGTTGCCTTGGCCGTCGGGGTCCACCCGCACGTCGCGCATGTACGGATTTCCGCTGTCCGATTGCAACCCGCCCAGAGGGCGCGCGACCATCACGGCATTGACGATGACGGCGTTATCTTGCTTGGCTACGGGCTCGAAACGCGCCAACATGTCGGTCACGCCCTGGAGCGCCGCGCCGTCGGGCACGGTGCCTCGCACGACGATCGAATGGCCGAAGGTATTCACCGAGACGTCGCTGCGTGCGATGCTCGAACGAAGCATCGCCGAGAGCAGATCGAGTTCGCTCGCGGTGACCGCGATGCGATAGTCGTGTTCGGCACCGTTGGCGGTCCAGACGAACAGCGTGGTGGTGCCCGGTTGCTTCGCGTTGACGAGCACCTCGCTTTTGCCGGGCAGCGGAAGCGCCCCGACGATCGTTCCGTCACCGACGGCGATCTGCTTGACATCGTCAAAGTGCAGAATCTGCGAGGTGCCCGAATGCATGGTCAAATCCATTGCCGCAAGCGCCGGGCGGGGCACGAAGCAAGCAAGCAGGAGCAACCCGGCGAGCAAGCGGTTGAACCTGTATACGCCGAGCAATATGCTCCTTAATAAAACTGCAGTCACCTTTACCGTATCGGTAAAATTGGGGGCAAGGATTATATGAGATGCGTAACGACGATTATCGCGGATAAACGCTTTGCAAGGATTGCGGCGTTCAGGTTGCTTTGGGTACGGCCGGGCCCGATAACGCTAGTAAGCAACATGAAAACACCGAACTTTCGCTCGCTCATGCTCCTCACCGTCCTTGCTACGACCGCGATCGCTCCGGCATCGCCGCCGCATGGCAATCGGCCGGGACCGGCGCTCTCGGTGAGCGCTCGCTTCCTTAAGGGCACGGAGTCGTTGCTCGTGCAAGGCACTGCGCCGGCGGGATCGCCCGTTCTTCTTCAGCTCACGGCGACGTTCGATCGAAACGTTCCGGTAGTTGTCATCGATCGCTTGAATATCGTCGCCGCGCGGGACAACAGTTTTACGGCTGTCGTACCCTACACGTCGGCGTCCGAGCACATAGCAGTGTTATCCGTGCAGGCTTCAACGGACGGCTTCCCGCCCGCGGTTGCTTGCTGTTTTCATGTCGCGGGACCACAGACATCTCAATCCCCACCGGCTAACCGCCACGCATAAAGGAGCTTCCATGAAACAGTTCATCGCCGCATTCCACAACGATGACGAAGGCGCGACCATGGTCGAGTACGGCCTTATCGTCGCACTCATCGCGGTCGTCTGCATCGCCGCAGTCATTCTGATCGGTAAGAATCTTAGCGGCGTATTCGGCACCGTCGCGGCCCAAGTCTAATCCGGAAGACTGAACGACGAGCCGGTTCTTAACGGAACCGGCTCGCGCGCATATGATGCAATTTATCCCCACCATTCTGCTCGTCGCTACCGCGGCCGCGGCGATCTCCGATCTCAGCACGGGCCGAATTTCGAATTGGCTCAGTTATTCGCTGGCCGCCCTAGCGTTCGTCCTGTACGCCGCACAAGGGCCGATACCCGCAGTCATCGCGCTGCTGGTAATGATCGGCGTCCTTGCCGCGAGCCTTCCGCTTTTTGCATTCGGGCTGTTGCGCGGCGGCGACGTCAAGATGATCGTCGCATGCAGCGCCCTCGTCTCGTATCACTATTTTTGGCAGTTCATTCTATACACGATGTTTGCGGGTGGGCTGCTGGCCCTCTTCGTCGCATGGCGTTCGGGTACTCTACGACAATCGGTCCAATCGGCCGGCAGCGCGTTGCATCCGCTTCTCATAGGAGTCGTGCCGAGGTCGTTGCCTTTTACCACGGCGAAAATTCCCTACGGAGTCGCCATCTTCGGCGGCGCTGCCCTCACCGCATTAGCGATGACCACCATCCCGGCATTGAGGCTGTAAAACGATGAACATCCGCCGAATCACCATCATCGCGGCAATCGTATTCGCGCTGGGTAGCGCCGCGCTGGTCCTGATTTTCTTAAACTCGTTCCGTCAGGCGAATTCGCCCGAAGCCCTCATGACCAGAGTGCTGGTGGCCAATCAGAATATTCCCGCGCGTATCCCCATTACCGCCGCGATGTTTAGCGTCGAGACGCGCCCGCGCAGCAAGGTCGATCCCGATGTTCTCACCGACCCCAAAATGATTAACGGGCAACTCGCGCTGATCGGTATGCCGGCCGGCTCGCTCCTGACGGCTTCCAAAATCGGAACGCCGGCCGACGTCGGGCTCTCGGTACGGCTCAAACCCGGGCAGCGCGCGATGAGCATCAGCGTCGACCCCGTGAAAGACGTCTCCGGGCTCATCCAGCCCGGCGATCGCGTGGACGTGCTCGCACAAGGGCCTCGCATCGGGAATAGCGTTCAGCCGGCGGTAACCATTCTGCGCGGCATTCTCGTGCTCGCCATGGGCGTCGCGCTCGAAACCGCGGGCGCGACGCCCTCACCGGTTGCACAGAGCGCGGCGACCGTGACGCTGGCGGTAACCCCGGCGCAGGCCGATACGCTCATGACCGCCGATCAAAACGCCGTTCTCCGGCTCACGCTGCGCTCGCCGAAAGAATCGATCGGGTCGGAACCGACCCAGAGCCTCGTCTTCCAAGGTGGGGGTTACTCGCGCGCGTACGTACCCGCGGCAGCTCCCACCCGGGCGTTCATGCCGGCATTTGCGTCGGCGCCCAGGCCCACCGTGGCCGGCGCCCCCACCATCAACGGCGTGACCGTCATCGACGGCAGCACCGTCATGGACGGCCCACGTTCGTGAGTTGGATCGCGGTGGTCGGTGCCAAGGGCGGAAGCGGCGCGACGACGCTGGTGTGGGAGCTCGCGAAGATGAGTTCGGGAACGCTGCCGTCGGCGGCTATCGACGCGGATTTTGCCGGGCGTCGCAGCCTGGCGGTGCTCGCAAAGTGCACCGACGCGTTGGACCTGGCTCGAGGCGAACACCCCGTTTCAACGTTCAAAGTCGACGGTGTGATGGCCGTTGAAATGAGCGAGAGCTTCGACGCCGCGCTTGCGGTGAACGCGGAGGTGAGCGAGGGGCTGGCTAAGACGCTGGACGTCGGCTATGCCATGGTGTTCGTCGATGCGACGCAGCCGTTTGCGGCCGCGACGCGCCCTCTCATGATGCGAGCGACGAGATACCTGCTCGTCACGCCGCCGACCCTGCTCGGGATCACGGGCGCGCGAGCGATGCTCAATTCGATGACCCGCTTCAATTTCCCAAAAGAGCGCATCTTCGCCGTCTTAGAGTGGCATTCGGGCCGATTGGACGTAACGCCGGCCGAGATCGAACGCAACCTCGGTATTCCGGTTCTCGCGCAAATCCCGCCGTCGTCCGAGCGGACGTATCGCAAATCCATAGACGATTTGAGCCGCGCCTTGCTCGCCTTGCCGGAGGAGCCGCGTGCGGATTCGGTCGTATCGGCGACGCACGCTTCGCTCGGCGAACGGCGCACGATACGCCGCGCCAACGCCATGCCGGATATCTCCACGGACGGCGAGGCTCCTCGGAGCGGCGGCGCGGAGCGCCAGCCCTTCGATGTCCAGGCGCCGGCCGAGGATCCCCGGCGCGATGTGGCCGCCGAACGGCGCGCGGCGCTCAAAACCGATATCCACGCCGACCTCGGCAAACGCATCGACTCCCTAAAAACGAGCACGCGCTCTCAATCCGAAATGAAAAAGGTCATCGAAGATCTCGTTACGGAGATCATCGCCGACCGGAAGAATTTGACTCCCGAGGAGTCGACGCAGTTACGCCAAGAAGTCCTCGACGAGGCGCTGGGCCTGGGGCCGCTCGAGGATCTTCTGCAAGACGACTCGATCAGCGAGATCATGGTGAACGGGCCCAGCATCGTCTATGCGGAGCGCAAAGGCAGACTCGTTCTGACCAACGTCCGTTTCTCGAGCGAAGGTCAACTGCGCCAAACGATCGATCGGATCATCACGCCGCTCGGGCGCCGAGTGGACGAGGCCTCCCCGCTCGTTGACGCACGTCTACCCGATGGGTCGCGCGTCAATGCGATCATCGCGCCCTTGGCGCTCGACGGCGGCGTGCTCACGATTCGGCGCTTCGGCAAGCACCGCATGGGGATTCCGGACCTGCTACGGCTCGGGGCGCTGACCGAACAAATGGCCGACTTTCTGCGCGCTTGCGTCGAATCCAGGATGAATATTCTCGTCTCGGGCGGCACCGGGTCGGGAAAAACGACGCTCTTGAATATCATGTCGAACTTTATTCCAGATGGCGACCGCATCGTTACCATCGAGGACGCGGCCGAGCTCCTGCTCGGAAAACCGCACGTCGTCCGTCTCGAGTCGCGCCCGCCGAATATCGAGGGCTTCGGCGAAGTGAAAATACGCGACCTCGTCCGCAATGCGTTACGCATGCGTCCGGACCGCATCGTCGTCGGCGAATGCCGCGGCGCCGAGGCGCTCGATATGCTTCAAGCCATGAACACGGGCCACGACGGTTCTCTTACCACATTACATGCCAACTCGCCGCGCGACTCGATATCGCGCCTCGAGATTCTGGTGATGATGGCGGGCTTCGACCTACCCGTGCGCGCGATTCGCGAACAAATCGCGAGCGCGATCGACCTCGTCATCCAGACGACACGCCTGCGTGACGGATCCCGCAAGATCGTCGCCATTACCGAAGTGGTCGGCATGGAAGGCGACGTCGTAACGCTTCAGGATATCGTCAAGTTCAATCAGCACGGCTTAGACCCCGACGGTACGGTCAGCGGCGACTTTCAGTACACGGGCGTTCAGCCGTACGCGATCACCCGATTCGACGAGCACGGTGTCGACTACGACATCCGTCAACTCTCGACGATGGCGCAGGACGCGACCGCGTGGTAGCAGCCCTCTTCTCCACGTTTGTTGCCGTATTTCTGGCCTTAGGCGGGACGATCGCATGCTATATCGTCGCTAACGCGATGGTCGAGCGCGAAGATCCACGCGCCGTCAAAGCCGCAGCGCTCTTGGAGCTGGCGGATATCGGCCGGCCGGTGGACGTCGTGGCCGCGGCGATTTTCGCCGCCGGCGCGCTGCTTTGGCTCTTGACCGTTCTGATGATGCGTCTGAGCCTCGTGCCCGAACTGCTCGCGTTGCCGGTGTTTGAAGCCGCCGCGTTCTGGGGGACCTCGTTTTGGGTAAAGAGACGCGTCGCCAAGCGCCGCTCCCGCTTTATGGATCAACTTGAGATGGCGCTCCGTTTGATGTCCGGGGGCGTGCGGATCGGTTTGAGCCTGCCCCAAGCGATGGCGCACATCATTGAGGAGATGACGGAGCCGGCGCGCCTCGAATTTCGCCGCGTCGTTACCCAGACTCGTGTCGGAGTCTCGATGCCCGATGCGCTCGATTCGCTCGCCGAACGGATGGCGGGCAACGAAACGCTGATGCTTGCACGCGTGATCCGCGTGCAGCGCCAAACCGGCGGAAGCCTCTCGTTGATTCTCGATCATCTCGCCGAAACGATTAAAGAGCGGCGTCAAATCCAGCGCAAAATCACGGCGCTCACGGCCGAGGGACGGATCGGCGCCTTGGTTCTCGAAGCGCTTCCCGTTGGGGTAGGCTTCTTCGTTCTGGTCATGGAGCCGCCGATGGGGAAAGCCCTGATGAACACGCTGATCGGCCACGTCGTGCTCGCCGTGGCGGCGGCTCTCGAGTTCATGGCGATCTTTACCTTGAATAAGATGCTGAAAGTCAACGTGTAATCGTGCTGCTCGGCATCATCGCAGTGTGCGTCGCGATAACGATCGGCCTCTTCGTCATCTCGTTAACGCCGCAAAAAAGCCCGCTTTCGGAGCAACTCGAGCAGATCAGGTCCCGCAACATCTCGGGCCCCGCGCGCGAGCGCTTCGCCGCCATGGAGAAAATCTTCGGAGACGACGGCCGTTCGCAGCTACAACGGCAGTTGATGGAAGCGGGCTGGTATACGACGACGCCCGCGCAAATGGGCGCGCGAGTCGGGGGCGGCCTCATCGCCGGCACCGCCGCCGGCCTAGTGCCGCTGTTTTTCTTGCATCCGTTCTCATCGCTCTATCTGCTCATACCGTTTATTCCGGCGATCGCCGGTGGATATCTCCCGTTCATGGCCCTCAATCAAGCCATCGCCAAGCGTAAGGAAGAAGTCCAGCGTTCGCTCCCCGATTTTCTCGACATGGTCGCAACGACCGTACAGGCCGGCATCGCTCTGAACCAAGCTCTAGGATATGCGGTGGCGGTCGCCCCGGGCGCGCTCGGAGATGAAATCAAGGAATGCCTTTCGCAAATCCGCCTCGGGCGTAGCCACGGCGACGCCTTGCGAGCGGTGGCGATGCGCGTTAGCCAACCGCAACTCACCGCCACCATCACGGCTATTACGCAAGCCGAAAAGCTCGGCGCGAACATCTCAATGGTTCTCAACGAGCTCTCGATCGACGTTCGGAACGAACGCGTCATGGCCGTTGAAGAGCAGGCCGCGAAACTCCCCATCAAAATGGTCTTTCCCATGGCGCTGTTCTTGCTGCCTGCGTTGTTCACGATCATCTTCGGTTCGGTGGCGGCGGAACTGCTTCCGCAGTATGTGAGCTGGGCGAAATGAACGGGAGCCTAGCCCTGGTGGGAGCGCTGATGTTCGCATCCTCCGGCTGGTTCGGCTACGCGCTCGCGAACGTCCTCATTCAGCGTTGGCAGGGCGAACGTTACGGCGACGTATGGCCGTTGCTCGTGGTGCCGGCGTGCGCGATCGCGGGCGCCGAATTCGGGCTGCGCGAGACAAATCCGCTGCACCTCCTGTCACTGAGTTTCATCGTGGTCGCGTTGATCGCGCTCGTACGTTGCGACGTTCGCCTCCATTCCACGCCGCCTTGGCTCTCGCTGATCCCACTCGCTGGCATCTGCGCTGTAGCGCTCCTGCAGCACGCCTATGCGGTACCGCTGACGGCGCTGCTGGTTTGCATCCCGTTTGCAGGCGTCGCCCTGGCGACCAAAGGCACGGGCATGTCCTGGAGTGACGTGCGCGTAGCGGCGCTAGGAGCGTCGCTGCTTGGATTGTTTCCGGCGGTCATCGCTTTCTCCGCCGCGGGACTGCTCCTGGCTTTCATACAATGGGGGTTGCGGCGGCATGCGCCCGTTCAGATCGTGCCCTATCTCGTCGGCGCGACCGCCGTCGCCGCACTCGCTTTCGGGGGTTAGCGCGTTGTATTCATTCGAAAATCAGGCAACCGGTGAGGTGATCGCGCGCAACGTCGTCGCACCCAAAGGCTGGTGCGGCCGAAACCTCGGGCTGCTGAGGCGATCGTCGATCGAGGCCGACGAAGGCTTGTGGCTCAATCGCTGCTTTGGAATCCACACCATCGGCATGCGCTTCGCCATCGATGTGGTTTTTCTCGACGACGCACTGCGCATCGTGAGCATACGCCGCAACGTGCGGCCCGGCGCTCTCGCGGTCGCCCAGGCCAATGCCACGCACGTCGTCGAGCTGCGAGCCGGAACGTGCGAGGACTTCGAGATGTTGTGCGGCGATCGAATGAGGTTCGTCCAATCAGCGTCCGCCGATGGCGGGCAACCATGACGCGGCGGCCGCACCGATCAGGATCGCCGCCGCGATAGCGGGGCCGAACGGCAACGCAATGCCGAACCGACGCCCCAAAATCAAAGCCGCAACGACGAATCCGACGCACGCGACCGCCAGAGCGGCGAGCGCGGGCACGGTGCCGACGGCTGCGCCGATGACGGCCGTGGGAACGATATCGCCGAACCCGGATTCTTTGCCGAGCAGTTGCCCGCCGAAATACATCGCCACGGCGATGCCCCCGAGCGCGACGATGCCGCCGGCGGCGCTCGGGGCGATACCCGCATATGCGCCGGCCGCGAGTACGGCAAAGAGCGTAGGCACCGTAATTTCTTCCCACAAGTAGCCGTGGCGAACGTCGCCGCATGCGGCGACGCCGACGCCGGCTAACGCTATGCCGACCGCGATCCGTTCGGATGCGGGAGCGAGCAGCATCCCCGCAAGCGCGAGAACGGCCACCGCGACGATCTGTGCGAACGAAACCGCGGCGACGTCTTCGCGCAGCGCGTTCCGCCGGTCGATCGCGACGCTTACCACGAGCCATAGAGCAACGAACGCCGGCGTCCATGCGAGCGCGGGCATTAGCCGTGCCCTGATATCGGACGACGGTACCCGCGGAGGGAACCATTACGCATACAGGTCTATATTTCGGCCCACCGGATCGAAGTTTAAGGGCTCGCCGGCAAACTCCGGCATCGCTCCGGGGCGGATCGTGACGGTCACCGTCGCGGTTCTGACGCGCCTTACCGATTCCGTTCCCGAAGCAACCGGCGGAGCAATATGGATGGCCAAAGGAGCCGGCGACGCTCTAATCGCCAATTCAAAACCCATCAGGGTTACCTTATACCCACATCCACCGGCAAACCGCCGCCTTCCGCCTCGCGCACCGTAGGTTCCGCCCGGCGCTCCGCGAACGGCCCCACGATGAAACGCTATTTCGCGGTTCCGGCCGCTCTGCTTCTGGCCGTCGCTACCAGCGCATGCTCGTCGCACGCCACCGGTTCCACAGCCGCCTCAAGCGCTGCGGGCGCAGCTTCGGCAACGGCCACTGCCGCGGCCGCGGCACCCGCCAAGACCGCTCAATCGGCGAATGCCGCCGCTCTCGCAAATGGGCGCGCGATCTACCTTACGGGCATCGACGCGAGCGGCACGCACATCGCGGCGAAGCCACCCGCGCAGAGACCGAGTTGCGCGGCATGCCATATGCCGACCGGAGCCGGAGGCGTCCACTTTCCCGACGGCGCGGTGAGCGCCGACTTGCGCCATGCGGCGCTCGTCACCCACCAAAAGCCTCCATACACGCTCGCGCTCTTGGAACGAGCCGTTTCCACCGGCATCGATAACGACGGCGACAAACTCGACCCCGTGATGCCGCGTTGGGTGCTATCCCAACGCGACCTGCACGACGTGGCGTACTACGTTCTCACGCAGTTGAAGTAACAGCCCCTATCGCCCGGGGTGCGGCGAACTGTGCCCGTGCGGCCGAGCTTGGTGCGCGCCGCCCTTCGCACGCATAACGTGCTGCGCCGGCCGGTTCGGGATCCGGTCGTGCGCGGGTTGCACTCGTCGCGCTTGGGGATGTATCGGATGCGCCTGCTGTTTCGGCGCCTGACGCATCGGCGTCGCCCGATAGAGGGTCGGACGGCGCGCCGATGCGAACGCGCGGTCGGACGGCCGAACCGGCGTGAATCCCGGCGGGCGATTGTTTGCGGCGAGCGGCCTCTGGACGCTCACGTGCTGCGGGCGTCCGTGGTTGACGCTCTGCAGGTCGTTGCGGTCCTGCTCGGCGATCCGGACGTGTTCTTGCTGGGCGGCGGTCATCGCGTAGTGACGCTCGCGACCCCAAGCGATTTGATGTTGATCCGGGCGAGCGTGTATGCCGCCGCGCCCGCCGTTGTAGCTGACGTGACTATCGTTGTATTCGCCCCGGCCGCGCTCGGAGTACACGAACCGTACGACGGAGCGATTCACGTTCGTCACTGCGGTGTTGTAGTAGAACGTGTTGTTCTGCCACCGTCCCCCGTCGTATCCCGAACCGTTGTAGCCGTTGCCGTAATCGATGTCGCCGTAGTAGCCGACGTTCCGTGCCCAATACCCGGGAATCCATCGATATTGGCCCCCTGGATTGGCGGCCCAATACCCAGGGGTCCACAGCAGGTTCGGCTGCGGTGGAGTAACCCACGTGCCGGGTACCCAGAAGTACCCCGCCGGGCCGGCGGCCCAGTAGCCGGGTTGCCAGATGTGGTTCGGCCCCGGGGCCGGCGGCTGATCGTATGCGGGGAGTACCGGCGGGGCGAAGCTCGTCAGAAGGCTCAGGAGTCCCGACAGACTACCGAGACTGGAGAGATCCTGGGCCTCGGATCGCGCCGGAACGGCTGCGAAGAACAATAATGCAGCCGCTAGGCCGATGATTGCGCGTGGGATGAGTCGCATGGTGGCGTCCTTTCAGACGGATGTCCCACGCACTCTACCCATTCGAAGCGGCTTTTAGCGTTCCCGACCCGCTGGGCGGTTTACTTGAGGCGGAAGATTGCGACCGTATCGCCGTAAGGATACCCGAGTTGGAAGTTTCCGCCCGCGGCGACGGCGATGTACTGCACGCCGTTCACCTCGTAGGTCACCGGAGGTGCGTTCACGCCGGCGCCGAGTTGATACCGCCAGACGCGCTGCCCGGTCTTGGCGTTGAACGCATCGAACCAGCCGTTCCCCTCGCCCATGAAGACCAGGTTACCCGCAGTCGCCAGCGCTCCGCCGATCAACGGCTGTGGCGCGAGATACTGCCACGCAATTTTTCCGGTATCCATGTTCACGGCCACGAACGGACCGTTCTGTATGCCGTTCTTTGCGATGTTCGTGAACGCGCTGCCCAGACGGATTTGGCCCGGCCCGGCGTGGGGCTCCTGCGTGGTGAAATTCATGAGCTGATTCATCGCCATGACGTACAGATCGTGCGTCTGGGGCGAGTACGCAGGAGGCGACCATTCGGCGCCGCCGTTCGCACCCGGGAGCATCGCCACGCCGGCCTTGGTGGGCGTGGTGAACATGTTCTTCGACATCATCACGAACGGCGCGGATTTACGAATCAGCTTCCCGGTCCGGCGATCGACGATGAAGACCCATCCCACCTTGCCGGCCTCGCCAGCGGCGGGAATCGTCTTGCCGTTTTCGTGCACGTCGAACAGCACCGGGTTGCTGACCGCATCGTAATCCCACACGTCGTGCTTGACTTCTTGATAATACCAGCGGAGTTTCCCGGTGTTCGCGTCGAGCGCCACGATGGAGTCGGGATAGAGATTGTCGCCCTTGCGCACGGTTCCGAATAAATCCGGGTTCGGATTACCGGTGCTGAAGATCAACAAGCCCAACTTCGGATCGATCGCGGGCGTCGTCCAGACCATGCCGCCGCCTTGTTTCCACGAGTCGCCTTCGAAGCTCTTGGGATCGGTCGTCCAGAACTGCCATTTCTTCGCGCCGGTGTTCGCATCGAATGCGGCGACGAATCCACGAATCGCCCACTCGCCGCCTGCGCTACCGACGATCACGTTCCCGTTGTACAGCGTCGGCTGCATCGTTTCGGAGTAGCCGAGCGTCGGATCCGCCAGCGTCTTCTGCCACAGAACTTTGCCGTTGCCGGCATCGAGCGCTAAGAGCTGATCGTCGAGCGTGTCGACGAAAACTTTTCCGTAACCGACGGCGACGCCGCGATTCACGGGGCCGCAGCAGATCTGGAACGAGCCGAGGTTATAGGTCGTCTCCCAAATACGTTCGCCCGTAGCCGCATTGAGCGCCATGATGTTCATCTTGTCGCTCACCACCGGCGTGGTGATGTACATGACGCCGCCGACCACGATGGGCGTGGTTTCAAAGCTCGCCGTCATGCCCGTCTGCACGAGCGCGGCCGGAGTGAGCGACGCCACGTTCCCGACGTTGATGGCCGAGAGCGGGGAATAGCGATCGTTTGAATAGGTACGCCCGGGGAGCACCCAGTCTTGGTTGTTCGCCGACGCTCCGGTCATCATCGCATCCGAGACGTTGACGTTGGTGGGCGCCGGGCCGAAGACGGTCGTGGTCGGCGCGGCCTGGCGCACGATTTCGTTATTGTTCGCAGCACCGGGGCTCGATGATACCGCGACCGCGTTCGAAAGATTGACGCTCGGAAGCATCGTCGTGTCGAGCGGATGGCTCCCCGGCGTGAAGCCGTTTTGCTGGAGGATGTACGCCATCACGGCGAGATAGTTATCGCTCGTGAGCGATCCCGGCGCGTTCGCGGGCATCTGCTTGCTGATAAAATCGTACATCTGCGCGCCGGTTTGATAGTTTGCCAGGGAGCGCGCGAAGCGGGCGCCGACGAGTGAAGGGCCGCTCTGCCCCTGGAGTCTCGCACCGTGGCACTGCGCGCAGGAGGCCGAGTAAACCGTCGCCCCGGTAGACGCTTGGGCATCCGTGAAATATCCGGCGCTCGCCGCAGTGCTCGCCGCGCCGGTCGGGGCGCCGGTAGCGGCCCCGCTCGGAGCGCTGGTCGCGGCCGCGGTGGCCTCTGAGGCCGCGGTCGCGCCCGCGGTCGCGTTCGTTGAATTCGACGAATTCGACCCGCCGCCGCACCCCGCCAGAATGCCGATGGAAACGACCGCACAGGTTGCGGCGAACGTCGTTAGCCTAGACCGAATATGCATCACGATAATCCCTCCACCAAGCTACCTTGGACCCTCGCTCAAGCGGTTCCCGTCTAGCCCGCGAGCCGGCAATCCCCTACCGCACCAGGCCCGCCAGCTTCCAGCCGAGGTAGGCGTTGAACACCGCAATCGGCACGGCGACGACGACGCGAGTCCACATATGGCGCCACATCGAGACGTGGTAAAAGGCGGTGACGTTGTTGGCGATCGTGCCGCCCATCCAAGGAATCAACCGTAAGGCGATCAGGAAGAGCGGGGAGCCCACCGGCAAGCGCCTCGCCCAGCCCGGCAGGCGCTCGATATCCTCGTGGAGATGAAGCCGCGCGTCGGCATGCCGGGCAAGCGCATAGGTGCTCAGCCCGCTCAGTACGACCGCAACGCCGTTGACGGCCGCGCCCTCCCAGAATCCGAAGATCGCTCCGTTGAGCAATGCGAGTGCCCCGGCCGAGATAAACGGCGCGCTTGCCAACGCCGTATAGATCGCAATCGACAGCAGCGCCCCAAGCGGCCCGGACGCGAGCAACCATTCGCGCACGACCGCTCGCCGATCGATCACCAAATACCCCAGCCATAGGACCAGGGTCAAGGTGGCGAGCGGTTCGAGCATCCATAAGTGACGCCGCATCGCCGGATTCTCAGTCGATCCGTTTGCGGAAACGCAGAATGGCGGTGAGGAACACTCCAAGCCCGAGAAGCGTCAGCAGCAGAATCTGCGGCCAGAGAAAATAGATCCCGACGCCCTTGATAATGACGCCTCGCACGATCGTGAGGAAATAGGTGAGCGGCACCAGATACGAGAGCACCTGAAGCACGGGCGGCATCGCGGCGACCGGAAAAATGAATCCCGAAAGCAGCATGCTCGGCATCAGAAAAAACTGGATCAGTTGCATCGCCTGAATGTACGTTTTGGAAATCGTGGAGACCAGCGTCCCCATCCCGAGCGTCGTAAAGAAAAAGATGAACACCGTGAAGTAGAGCAACAGCACGCTGCCTACCACCGGTACGCCGAACCACAGCACGGCCAAGAGCAGGATCGTCGTGACGTTGATGTATCCGATGGTCATCAACGGTATCATTTTCCCGAGCATCAATTCCGAGGACCGGATCGGGCTGACGATGAGCTGCTCGAGCGTGCCGAGTTCTCGCTCCCGGACGATCGTGCTCATGCTCAGAAACGTCATCGTGAATTGCATTACCAGCGCGAGCACGCCCGGTACGATGAACACCTCTTGGCGCAAGGATGGGTTGAACCACGCGCGCGTCCGAACGTCCACGCCTATTCGAGGCGCGCGTGCCCCCATCACATTCAGCGCCTCGAGTTGCATCGACGCGGAAACGCTGCCGCCGATGGCTTGAGCGACCGAGAGACTGGTTCGGGCCGCCGTGGCGTCGGAAGCATCGACCGCGACCATCACTTCGGGCCTCTTCTTCCGATGCAAGAGCTCCGCGTAGTTCGGGGGGATGACGATGCCTGCCAGCGCATCCCCGCTCTCGATGCGGCGCACCACGTCCTGCATGTCCCGCGCATAGTAGCGAATCGAGAAGTACTGTGAGTTCGTAAAGACGCGCAGCAGCGCGCGGCTCTGAGCGGTTTGCGATTGATCCCACACGACGGTCGGCTGGTACCGGACGTCGCTCGAAAGATAGCCGTAAAGAACGACTTGAATCAGCGGCATGAGCATCGTTACGGCCACCGTTCGCCGGTCGCGGAAAAACTGCACGTACTCCTTGCGGGCGATCGTCCAGACGCGCTGCCAATTCATGCCGGCCGGCCTTCCTTCGCGTTCGAGGTAACGACGCCCGCAAACACATCCTCCAACGACGGCGTGATCGGCGTCAGCTCCGGCAGACGCGTGCCGCGCGCTTCGACGGCACCGCGCAACGTCGCGACGTCTTCGCTTCGCTCGACGGTTACGTGTATCGAGGAGCCGTAGAGCGAGGCGCTGCGCACGTATGGGAGCTTATCGAGCGTGTCTAGCAACACGATGTTATCGGGCGAGAGGATCTCCACCGTCACCCCGGACCCCGGTGCGCGTTTGAGCGCTTCCGGCGATCCGCTCGCTATGATGCGTCCGCCATAGATAAACGCGAGTTGATTGCAATGTTCGGCTTCATCGAGGTAATGCGTCGTCACCATCACGGTCGCGCCCTCGTCGGCAAGCTCTACGATCAGTTGCCAAAACTCGCGACGCGAGACCGGATCGACCCCCGACGTCGGTTCGTCCAGAAACAGCATCTTCGGGCGGTGAAGCAGCGTGCATGCGAACGCAAGGCGTTTGCGAAAGCCGCCCGGGAGTTCGCCCGCCAATTGACGACGGTGCTCGGTTAAACCGATGCGCCCGATCCATTCGTCGACGGCGGTGCTTTGCGCGGTGCCGTAGATTCCGAAGAGGCCGGCGTAGAACCGCAGATGCTCCTCGACGGTCAAATCGTTCCATAAGCTCGAACCCTGAGACATGTAACCGATGCGGAGCTTGATCGATTCGGGGTCTCGCACGACGTCGTAGCCGAGGACCTCAGCCCTCCCC
>DAHUXY010000132.1 GCA_027315505.1 Vulcanimicrobiota bacterium
CCCCCGCAAAAAAGGCCGCTCCCAAGGCGGCTCCAAAGAAGGCCGCACCGGCAAAGAGAGCCGCCGTCAAACGCACCGCTCCCGCCAAAAAGAGCGCACCCAAAAAGAGCGCAGCGGTAAAAAAGGCCGCGCCGGCCAAGAAGACGCCCGCCAAAAAGACGGCATCGAAACCGGCGGCAAAGACTCGCAAACCCGCGCCCAAGCCCGCCGTCAAGAAGTCCGCTTCCGCAGCCAAGAAAAAACCAGCGCCAAAACGTCGTTAAGCCCCATGAGCCCTCAGGAGGGTGACAATGGCCGAGATCGCTCGCCTACGCAACGTTGCTTTCGTCGGCCCGCACCATGCGGGCAAGACGACGCTGGTGGAGGCCGTACTCTCGTATTGCGGCGCGATCGGGCGGCGAGGAACGATCGCCGAAGGCACGACCGTTACCGATCACGAGCCCGAGTGCATCGCGCACGCTGAGTCGACAACCGTCGGCTTCGCGCATTGCTCGAATAACGACATCGCGA
Source organism: Vulcanimicrobiota bacterium (assembly GCA_027315505.1). GTDB lineage: Bacteria > Vulcanimicrobiota > Vulcanimicrobiia > Vulcanimicrobiales > Vulcanimicrobiaceae > DAHUXY01. Next base: position 511 of record DAHUXY010000132.1, read on the forward strand.
TCACGATCGTCGATACGCCCGGATTCATTGATTTTTTCGAAGAGACGAAGATGGCATTGGCCGGCGTCGACGCCGCCGTCGTCGTCGTCGATGCCGAACCCAGCCGCATCTCGCAGACGCAGGGGTTAATCGATTATCTCGAAGCGCTGCATCTTCCGCACCTGTTCGTCGTCAATAAAATGGATCGTCCGGGAGCCGATTTCGAATCCACGCTCCTGGCGTTGCAGCAAGCCTACGGGCGGCACGTAGTCGCCGAACAGTGGCCGATCGGAGCGGCCGAAAATTTCAGCGGATACGTCGATCTCGCAACGATGAGCGCCTGGACGTTCGCGGACGGAACCGAACGGCAGGGTACCATGCCCGGTCAGGCGCCGGAGCGCGCCGGACGAGCACGCGCGGAGCTGCTTGAGGCGATGGCCGACTTTGACGACCATCTCATGGAAGAGCTGCTGGAAGGCCTCGAACCTCCCGCCGACGAGGTGGAGCGCGACTTGTGCGCCGAGTGCGCGCACGACCAGATCGTCCCGGTGCTCGTGGCATCGGCGGCGAACGGGGCGGGCATTCCGGCGCTGGTGCGCGCGATCGAGCATTGGTTTCCTTCGCCGCTGGACGCTCCGCACGTCGATGCGGAGGGCCGCGAGATCGTTGCGGACGCTCAAGCGCCGGCGGTGCTACGCGTCATCAAGACTTCGATTCATCCGCAGTCGGGAAAGCTCTCGGTCGTGCGCGTCCTCTGCGGCACGATCGATGCCGACGCGACCCTCACCGATCTCGACCGCGGGGCCGAAAAGGTGCGGTCGGGCGGCCTTTACCGGCTGCAAGGCAAAAAGCAAGAACCGTTGCCGCAAGCCGGACCCGGAGCGATCGTCGCGATCGCGCGACTAGAAAATGTGTCGACCGGCGACACCCTCACCGCGAATGGGCATCGCGTCCTTCTGCCCCGCACGGCGATCGCCGAGCCCGTCTTCGCGCTAGCGGTCAAGCCGCGCGAACGGATCGACGAAGCGAAGATCTCGCTAGTATTGGCAAAAGCGATCGATGAAGACCCATCGCTGCGCCTCGAACGCGAGCCCGTAACGCACGAACTCCTTCTTCTCGGCAACGGCGAGCAGCACGTTGCGATCGCGCTCGAACGGCTAGCGCGTAAATACAAAGTCGATCTCGAATCGCACTCGCCGGCGATCCCGTATTTAGAGACGATCACCACCGGCACGGAAATCCATTCGCGTTACAAGCACCAGACCGGAGGGCACGGGCAATTCGCCGACGTCTGGCTGCGCTTCGAGCCGCGTCCGCGCGGCGCAGGCGTGAGTTTTGAAAGCCGGATCGTGGGCGGAGTGGTGCCGCGGCAATTCATCCCGGCCGTCGAAAAGGGCGTCCACGAAGCGCTGGCGCGCGGGCCGGCAGGCTATCCCGTCGCCGATGTGCACGTCACCCTCTTCGACGGCCAGTACCACGACGTGGATTCGAGCGAACAAGCATTTAAGACCGCCGCCGGGATGGCCGTGCGCGAGGCGCTGGCCAAGTGCGGGCCGATCCTCCTCGAGCCGATCGCGCGGGTGAGCGTCACCCAGCCGACGGCCTTCACCTCGGCCGTGATCGCGCAATTGACCGGTAAACGGGGCCAGATTCTGGGCATGAATCCGAGCGATCGTGCAGGCTTCGACATCGTGGAAGCCGATGTACCGCAAGTCGAACTTTCGCGGTATATTACGGAGCTGCGTACCGCAACGCAAGGGCTCGGCACCTACGCGTGGAGGCACGAGCGGTACGACCCCGCTCCGGCCAACCGGGTAGGACCTAAAGCAGCCGTCTCATAAAAAGAAGCGCCGAGCGCGCGCTTTTCTTCGTGGAGGCTTACCACTTCGTGAAACGGATTCTCGCCATTGCGGCCGCCGGGTTGCTACTCGCCGGTTGCTCGAAGGTTGCCAACCAGTCCGGCCAAGCCGGCGGCGATCACCCTTGGACGCAGCCCGGCATTCTTCGCATCGCCATTCAAAACGAGCCGAAGAACCTCAACCCGGTGCTATCGTCGAACACGACCGACGTCTTCGTCGACCGGTTCATGTTCGAGCCGCTCCTCTCCGCCAACGAAAAGGGTGAGCCGATTCCCATGCTAGCGTCGCAGGTTCCCACGATGGAGAACGGCGGCATCGGCAAAGACGGGCTCACCATCACCTATCACCTCCGCAAAGACGTAAAGTGGACCGACGGCCAACCCGTCACGAGCAAAGATGTGAAATTCTCGTGGCAAGCGCTGATGAATCCCAACAACAACGTGGTCTCGCGTAACGGCTACGACGCGATCGCGTCCATCGACACGCCCGACGATTACACGGTCGTCGTGCACTTGAAACGGAAGTTTTCGCCGTTCGTGAATACCTTCTTCGCCGATAGCGACCAGCCGTATTCCATCGTTCCCGAGCACGTGCTCGCGAAGTATCCGAACGTTAACCAGATCCCGTTCAACAGCGAACCGACCGTCACCGACGGACCGTTTCGCTTCGGCGAATGGGTCCACAACGATCACATTACGCTGGTCCCCAACGACGGCTTCTTTATGGGTAAACCCGGCCTAAAACAGATCGATCTCAAGATCATTCCCGACGAGAACACCTCGGTCAACCTGCTCAAGACGCACGCGATCGACTGGATCTATCAGGCCTCGATCCGCACCTATCCCGACCTGCAAGGCTCCAAGGATCTCACGACGGTCTGGATGCGCGTGAACGGCTACTATGCGATTCAACTCAATACGTCGAGCCCGTTCCTACGCGACGTTCGCGTCCGTCAGGCGATCGCCGCCGCGATCAACAAAGAAGACCTCGTAAAGACCACGGCATTCGGGCAAGAGACGGTCGCGACCGAAGATGTCCCAGACTTCATGTGGGCGTTCGATCCCAAGGTGCGCTCGATTCCGTTCGATCCGGCCAAGGCCAAACAGTTACTCGAACAAGCGGGATTCAAACCCGGGCCCGACGGCACCATGCGAAAGAACGGCCAACCGCTCTCGTTGCTCTTCGTGACCGTCAACTCCGATGTCACCTTCAAGCAACTTGCGGTTGAGATACAAGCCGAACTTCGTACGATCGGCGTGAAGACGGAGATCAAACTCTTCCCCGGCGCGCAGCTGTATGCTCCGGCCGGTGAGGGCGGAATCTTGCAACAGGGCAAGTTCGACATGGTCGTTGACGGTTGGTATGCAGGCATCGATCCGGACGACAGCTCGCAATTTATGTGCCAAAACGTGCCCCCGGGCGGGTATAATTACACCCGCTACTGCAGTCCGGAGATGCAGGCAGCGCAGCAAGACGCCCTCTCGCATTACGACCAAGCAACGCGCAAGCTCGCCTACGCGAAGACGCAAGCGTTGCTTGCGCGCGACGTCCCGGAAATCTTCATCTGCTGGCTGCGCCAGCAACATCCCATCAGCGTCGACTTCAAAGGCCTCACGCCCAATCCGGTGGTCGAGAACTGGAACGCATGGCAATGGAGCATCTAGGCAACCCGGGCCACTCGAGCGGCCACGCACCGGATCTCATCTGGCTGCGCAAAATGATCGTCGAACGCGCGCTCACCCGGGGAGACTACGTCCTCTCCGGCGGCGTGCGTAGCGACTACTACATCGACAAGTTCCGGCTCTTCGCCGATCCTCAAGTGCTGCGCCGCATCGCGCGGCTCTTTACGCCGCTGCTCGCCGAGACCAATCCCGATTTGATCGGCGGCACCGAACTCGGCGGCGTCGTCATCGCCACCGCCGTTTCACAAATGACCGGCGTCCCGATGATCGCCATTCGCAAGCAACCCAAAGGCTACGGCGCCTTCGCCGATGAGTTCGTCGAAGGACCGTACGAGCCAGGCCAGCATGTATTGTTGCTCGAGGACGTCGTCACGACGGGTCGCGAGCTCCTCGGGGCCGCGGCCCGGCTCGAGGAACTCGGGCTGAAGGTCACGCCCTGCGCGGTCGTGAGCCGCGGCCTCGCGCCGGTTCGCGCGCTGATCCAATTCTCTCTCCCGCGCGGCAACGCGCAGATGGAAAACTGAAACGGCCCTTTGTCCGAGGGCAGTTCGTGCTGGTGGCAGAGGGGTAGGCTACAACGTTATGGCGGGGACGCGCGCGTTTTTCACATCCATGTGAAAAACGCTACTCGGTTCGCCGTCGCTCCCGCCCTCCAGGCTCCGCTCCTCCCTCACACGCCCCGCCATAACGCCGTAGCCTACCCCTCAGCCGCCAGCACGACGCAGCGTTAAACGATAACTGCTTAAATCGTTATTTCCGTGCCGTCGTCGGCGACGGTCGTTTGGCCGTGGAACATCGTGCGGGCGGCGGCTTCTAATGCGCCGGGCGAGGATTCCGTTCCGTAGTGGGTGAGGACGAGGTGGCCTGCGCCGGCTCGTTGCGCCATCTCGCCGGCTTCGAGCGCCGAGAGGTGGCCGCGCACGTCGCCGGTCTCGCCCGACAGGCCGAGTGCGGCTTCGCAGAGGAAGATCGAGCAGCCGCGCGCGAGTTCGGCTACGGCTTCGCACGGTGCGGTGTCGCTCGAATAGGCGACGCTCCGGCCATCGCGTTCGGCGCGGATCGCGTAGGCGTCGATGTAATGAACGGTCTTTGCAAACGTGAGATCGAGGTCGCCGACGGCCAGTCGTTCGCTCGGGTCGTATTCGCGAACCTCGAAGACCTCGTCGAGAAAATCGCGCTCGCCTTCACGCGCAAACGTCGCGCAGAGGCGGCGCAGCATAGCTTCGCCGCCGGGCGGCAGCCAGAGCGGCATGCGACCGGAGCGCGCGTCGCGGAGCGACGGGCCGTATTTGAGCCCGTAGCGTAAGGGGATGATGTCGAGGAAGTGGTCGGCGTGCATGTGCGTGATGACGACGCCGTCGAGGGTAGGGTAGTCGATCGCGAGCCGTAGGTTCGCGAGCGCTCCGGTGCCTAGATCGAAGAGCAGCGACGTCGTCGCGGTGCGAACCAGATAGCAACTACACGCGCGCCCGGGGCGGGGGACCGATGGGCTCGATCCCACCACGCGAACGCGCATGGAGGCCGCCGTCATGGGAGCGATGCCAAGACCTCTTCCGCGTGCTCGTCCACGTTGACTTTCGGCCAGACCTTGACGATCGTGCCCTGAGCGTCGATCAGGAACGTCGCGCGAGCGACGCCCTTGGTTTTTTTGCCGTACATATTTTTATCGACGATCACGCCGAATGCGTCACAGAGTTTTGAATCCGTATCCGCCAGGAGCGTGAATGGGATCGCATATTTGGCTTTGAATTTCCGATGCGACTCGGCCGAATCGCGGCTGACGCCGACGATGCGCGCGCCCTTCGCGACGAACTGTTTGTAGAGGTCGCGAAACTGCGATGCCTCGTTGGTGCAACCGGGCGTGTCGTCTTTCGGATAGAAATACACAACGAGCGGGCCGCCGAGCAAACCGGTGGTTCGCACGAGATTGCCCTCGTCGTCGGTAACCGTCTGGTCCGGGAGTGAATCGCCTTCTACGAGCACGATGGCCTTTCTACGCAAACTGATCGAGCGGAACCATGAAGAGAAGCCGGTCGCCCGGCCGCACGTCATCTTGGAACTTGTGTACGGGAACCGCTACTCCTTTCCCCATACCGCCTACGTCTCTCCACACGAAGAGCGGGATCCATCGGAGCCGGTGGCCTTCGCGCTCCGGTGGGGCGGGCGGCGGAAGATTCTCCCACGATTGGTGGCGCTCGGCCAGTTGAAAGGTCCGTGCGTCCTCGCTGCCCGCATGCAGATCGACGCGGCCGCGCGTGCTTTCGAAACGCGCGAGCCCGGCGATGGTTGGAGCGGTCAACTCGGTCGTCGAGAACGACGGAACGCCGAAGTGGCGTTTGACCGAGGCGCCGAACGCCAAATCGTCGATCCGGAGGACGACGTGTAGCTCGCCGTTCCCTCGCTCGCGCATGCGCGTGCGCGCCCCCAAAGCGGCCTCGAGATTTGCGGTGTCGCTGTTCGTCACGCCCACGAGACTTTTGGCGCGCTCGGGAGAGCAGTAGGCGATGGTTTCGTCGTTGGTCGCGTCCCCTGTCAGCAGGTCGATCTTGCGATCCCGGGCGAGTTCGATCAGAAGGGCGTCCGGATTGCGCTCGACGACGACCACGTGTTCGCCCAGTTCGCGCAGGTAGTCCACGACGAGCGATCCGACGTTGCCCGCGCCGCACACGATGACGTGATCGCTCCGGTGGATGCGGCGCAGCCCGCGCGTCCGGCGCGTCGTCGCCGCATTGAGAGCCGAGGTAATCGACGCCGTAAACACCGCGAACACGCTGACGCCCACGAGCATGACGCCCATCGCTACCGCCACGGCAAGCATCGTGTGCGCGCTCATCGGCGCCCGCGCGCAATCGACGCAAGGCGTTATATCCCCGTAGCCCACCGTCGTCATGGTCGCCATGACGTAGTACATCGACGCCAGCACGTTGAGTTTGAGCGCCCACGCAAAAAATGCGACGAACGTCACGTAGAGGAGCATGCCGGCGTAAAACAGCGTTCGCAAGACCGGTTCGGTGCGCATGAACGACGACGAGAGATCGCCGAACACGCCGCGGAGCCGCTCTACCCGGTCCGAGCGCTCGCGAGCCTGTCCGCGCGGCCAGCTCTTTTTCAGGTGTACGATCGGGCCGAACGCGACGACGCGATCGTCGTTCTCGAGCAGACGGGTGAGCAGTTGCACGTCGGTAACGTCGTTCTCGCCATAGCACAGGTACGGGGCGACGCCGTCGACGGCGACGATGCGCGCTTGCAGGCGAGCCTCGGCCGCCGATATCGTCAATCCGGCGATGCCGAAATCGGCCGCGGTGCGGTCGCAAAAGCCGAAGAGCCCGGTCGCAGCCTCTTCCGCGACCGCGTTCGGCTCGAAGATGCGTTCGTGACGGTGCGCGACCCGCGATGCGAGCGTTTCGAACGTCGGGAACGGTAGCGCGTAGAAGCACGACGGGTCGACGGCGGCGGCCGCATAGGTGGCGGCGGCATAGGCTGCCGGCGAGATCGCCGTGCAATTATGCTTGAGGCCTTCCTGAATCTTATGTCCCAGCAGCGGATTGAACTGCCGTAGCGTCACCCGGATGCCGTCGTTGATATCGCGCGCCATCAACGCCACGCGCAGATTGAGCCGGTCGTCCTGGGAAACCGCGACGATGCAATAGTTCGCGTGCGCTTCGCCCCGAGTCTGCGCTCGCAGCCCGGCGTTTCGCAGCGTGGCCGGCTCGGTCGGGTCTTCGTTGACGAACGTGAACGTGTCGCCGAACTCTTCGGCCAAGCCGGCGGCTTCACGCGCGAGGAGCTTGGCCGCGCGTTCGTCGTCGTGATGCCAAACGAGCACGGCTTGCTGGCCGGCGGTTTTCAATATCTCCCGGCAGATTTCGAATGCCAGGTAGTCGCCACCGACGACGATAATCAGCGTCTGCGTTGACATAGATGACGCCTGATTCGCCGGAACGCCCCCCTCTCCGTCCGCCGCACCCGCTCGCGCTCGCGCTGATCGAGGATACACGCTGCGCTGCCGGCGGCCGCGTTCTGGAAATCGGCCGGGGAAGCGGCCGCAACACCCGCGCCTTGGTGCGCGCGGACTTCGAGGTCACCTCGACCGAAGGCTACGGCGATCTTCCGCAGACCGGGCGCTTCGCCGCCGCACTGAGCACGCACGCGCTATTGCACGGTCGCCCCGCGGAGATCTCCGATGCGTTGGTACGCATCGCGGCGCTTCTCGAGCCGGGCGCCCCGCTCTTTGCAACCTTTGGATCGGTGCGGGACGCGCGTTTTGGAACAGGCGAGCAGATCGCTCCGGGCACGTTCGCGCCGGCCGAGGGCGACGAGCGCGGCGTGCCGCACGCGTACTTCGACGCGGCGGATCTACGGCGGATGCTCGAGCGCGCGTTTTTCGTCGAGCGGCTCGAAGAGCGGTGCGTTGACGCGATCGCCGGCACCTGGGCGCATCCGAACGCGGCGTTAGCGGGCGCGTTTCATTGGTTTACGGTCGCTCGCCCTCGCGAGAGCCCAGCGAGATAAGGTTCTCCAGCGGGCTCGACGCATTGGCGTAGAGCCGCCGCGGCATTCTCCCGGCAAGATAAGCCTGGCGCCCCGCGACGACCGCATGCCGCATCGCGTGAGCCATCATGACGGGATCTTGCGCGGCGGCGATGCCGGTATTCATGAGCAACGCATCCGCGCCGATCTCCATGGCGATGGCGGCGTCGGAGGCGGTACCCACGCCCGCATCGACGATGACCGGTACGCGCGCGCGCTCTTTGATGATGCGGATCGAATAGGGATTACACACCCCCAAGCCGCTGCCGATCGGCGCGGCCAAGGGCATGACCGCCGCGCAACCGATCTCCTCGAGGTGCTTGCACGCAACCGGATCGTCTCCGATGTAGGGCAGCACCGTGAACCCGTCGTCGACCAGGATCTGAGCCGCCCGCAGCGTCTCGCGCGAGTCGGGGTAGAGCGTTTGCGGATCGCCGATCACTTCGAGTTTAATTAAATCCGTGCCGAGCAATTCGCGCGCGAGCTGGGCGGTCAACACGGCATCCTGCGCCGTGTAGCATCCCGCCGTATTTGGCAGAATGCGCATCTTCGAGCGATCGATGTAATCGATCATCGTTTTACCCGAGGCGTCGTTGAGATCGATGCGGCGAATCGCCACCGTCACCATGTCGGCGCCGCTGGCGGCATGCGCCGCCTGCATGATCTCGAGCGAAGGATACTTCCCCGTACCGACGATCAACCGCGACGCCAGCGTGTAGGAGCCGATCGAAAGCGAGTCCGAATTATCCACCTGCAACCGCCTTGATGATCTCGATGCGATCGCCTTCGGCCACCGGATGCTCGTCGTACTCGCTGCGGCGCACCACGCGCTCGTTGCGGGCGACGGCGATGCCGGAGTGCGGCGTGCCGAGCAGCGTCAAAAGGGAACCCACGGTCAATCCGTCCGGAAGCTCTCTAGGATCTCCGTTTACGGTCACTCTCATACGACGCCCGTTCGATGTGCGTTCGGCGCTCCATCCCGAGCCAGGCCGAAAGCGTCGAGGGCCCCCGGCGCGAGCGAGCCGTCGATGTACGACGCCAGAAGCTTGGCCGTAATCGGCGCGAGCAGAATGCCGTTGCGAAAGTGTCCGGTCGCAAGCAACAGGCCTTCGATCGGCGTCGCACCGAGGTACGGGCGTCCGTCAGGGGTACCCGGGCGTAACCCCGCCCACGTTTCGCCGATCGAAAACGCCCCCAGCGCCGGTGCTGCGGAGAGCGCCGCGTCGAGGAGCTGGCGGATTCCGGCAGCCGTAACCCGCTGATCGAAGTCTTCGTCTTCGACCGTAGCGCCGACCAGCAGGCGGCCGTCGTCGCGAGGCACCAGATATGCCCCCTGCACCCAGGTGGTGTGGCGCACGAAGCCGCGCGGCACGGCCAGGGCCAACATCTGCCCTTTGACCGGACGCACCGCAGGGCGTGCCGAGGGCGGGACGCCGGGCAGCTGCGCCGCCCACGCGCCGGCGGCATTGACCACGATCGAGCACGTCGCAAATCCTCGTTCGCTGCGCACGCCGAGGACGCGTCGATCGTCGCACTCGACGGCGAGATCGATTGCGTCTCTCACGAACGATACGCCGCGCGCGTCGCATGCCGCCGCGAGCGCTCGGCCAAAGCGGCGATTGTCGATCGATCCCTCGCCGCGCACCAGCAACGAGCCCGCGACGTGCGTTCCAAGCCAGGGCTCGAACGCCAGCGTCTGCTCACGATCGAGGACGTCGTGCGCGACCCCGCGGCGCGCCAAATCGAGCGCGTGCGCGCTCAGGCGGCCCACGCCGGACGCATCGAAGGCCGCGTGAACGATGCCGTTCAGCCGCAGATGAGGATCGATCCCGCTAGCCGCCCGGACTCGCTCGGTAAACTCGGGGTAAGCGCCCAGGGAACGCTCGCACAGGTCCAGGACGCTTTCGTCCTCGATGTGCTCCGTATAGGGAGCGAGCATCCCGGCCCCCGCCCACGATGCCGCCCGGCCCGGCTCTCCGCGATCGAAAACGCGCACTTGCGCGCCCCGCTCCGCCAGCTCGAATGCGATGGCCAGCCCGATCAGGCCCGCGCCGATCACGGCGACGTCGCCGCCCTTATGTGCTCCTACCATAGGTCCTCATTCTACGCCGTCCTTCGCACGAAGGCGCGGACAATGGCCGCTACATGCCCGTGTAGACGGGGCCTTCGCCACCCTGCGGGGGCACCCAGGTGATGATCTGATAGGGGTCGGCGATATCGCACGTCTTACAATGCACGCAATTGGTGAAATTGATCTGCAAGCGGCCGTCGATGCCGCCGTCGCCGTTCTTTTCGAACATCGGCTCGTAGACTTTGGCGGGACAGAAGTACGCGCACGGATTACCGTATTCGACGGTACACCGGTCGCGACAGACATTCGTATCGGCGACGTGCAGATGCGAGGGCTGGTCCTCTTCGTGAATGGTCCCCGAATTGAAGACGTCGGTCAGCTTATCGAACGTCAACACGTTATCGATTTTTGCTCGCGGGGTCTCGGTTGGGCGATACCCTGCCTTCTCCATCATCTCGTAGCCCGGTTTGGCATGGAGTTTATCGATGAAGCCGAACGCGCGTCCGCCGGTAAACGTCGAGAGGCCCGCATTGAACATGCCCGCCCACATGCCGTGCTCGAAACCCTGATGGAAATTGCGCGAGCTGCGCATCTCGCCGTACGCCCACGAATCCTTGAAACGCCGTTCGTACGCCTGTAATTGAGCGGCGTCGTACCGTTCGGCCGTAAGGGCGTCCCACGCCGTCTCGGCCGCCATCATGCCGGACTTCATCGCGAGATGAATGCCCTTGAGCCGCATCCCGTTCAGGAAACCGGCCGAATCGCCGACCAGCATCAGCCCATCGGCATACGGGCGCGGCATCGCGAAGAATCCGCCCTCCGGTATCGCCTTGGCGCCGTATCGAATCAGTTTCGCGCCATCCAGAAGCGCACGAATCGCGGGGTGTTCTTTGAGGCGCTGTAATTCGTTGTGCGGGTCGGTCGTCGGGTTCTTGTAATCCAAGCCGGTGACCTGACCGATGTCTAGGACGTTGCCGCTCATGCCGTAGATGAAGCCGCCGCCGAACGTTTCGCGCGGTAACGGGTAGCCAAGCGTATGGACGACGCTCCCCGCCGGGAAACGGCCGTCGGGCAACTGCCAGAGTTCCTTGACGCCGGCCGCATAGACCATCGGTTCTTTACCCTCGTCGAGCCCGAGGCGCGGTATCGCCTGCTTGGCAAGCGTGCCGCGCGGCCCTTCGCCCAGGATCACGATTTTTGCGAGCAAATCCGCTCCCGGTTCGTAATTCGCCTTCGGCTTGCCCAGGTGATCGACACCCTTGTCGCCGGTCCGTACGCCGATGACGCGGCCGCCGTCCCAGAGTAATTCCTGGCCGGGAAATTCGCCGAACACCTGCACTCCCAGCGCCTCGGCCTGCGCTCCGAGCCATTTCGACATGCGCTGCAACGAGGCGACGTATTTGCCGTGATTGTTCAGCGGCGGCGGCGTAAACGGCGCCTTGATCTTGCCGCCCGCGGTGAGGAACCACAGCTCGTCGCTCGTCACCGGCGATTCGATCGGGGCACCGAGCTCGAGCCAGTTCGGCAACAGCTCGGCCAGCGCACGCGGGTCCATTACGGCGCCGGAGAGCCCGTGATTGCCGATCTCCGCAGCTTTATCGATGACGAGGATCTCCAACTCCCGGCCGGCGTCCTTGGCGAGCTGGGCGAGACGGATCGCCCCCGCCAAGCTGGCCGGGCCGGCACCCACGAAGAGAACGTCGACTTCAAGTTGATCGCGCTGCGGCATACGTTGTACAACACTCCGAAAAAGCAGATTGCAGCGACGGTTCGAGCTACACCGAAACGATCATTTGTGAAAACCCTGAGAAAGCGCGTCGATGGCAGCCTTCACCGCGATTTCGTGCATGGAGAGCCGGGTATCCCACGCATGCGCGCCTGGCGTTTCGTGGGTCAGCACCCGGGCGGCCGCGCCCCGAGCGAGCAGGAGCGAATACGAAAGCCCTCCGGCGAGCGCCCCTTCGGCGCGGGGGTCGGCGGTGATGCGCCCCCGTTGGAACGTCATCACGTGCAGCGCCAGCGGCGAGCCGAGATCGAGCGCAACCAGCGGTTCGACCGGCAGGCCGGCCCGATCGAGCGCCGCGACGACCGCCGCTCCCAACTCGGCTCCGCCGTATTCGTAGCAATAAAACCCCGCGGCGTCGCTGTCTTCGTGGAGATCGATCGAGAGGGCGAATTTGCGATTGCGGTTGGACGTAACGATCGCGCGAGCCTCAGGCGATTCTCCGCCGCGGCCGAAGGTGCGATTTACGTCGAGTCCGTCGACGCTCTCGCGCGTCCGCGCATCGTAACCGCTCGGGTTCGTGCATGGCCAGATGCGATAGGCATAGCGCCGGTCGAGCGCATCGGTTTGCGCCAATCGCAAGAGCGCGGCCGGACCGGCCGGTTCGTCTCCATGGACGCCCGCACTCAACGCGATGCACGGCAACGCGGGATTTCCGATTTCGACGCACAGCATGGTCCGCGGCGCGTTGACGCAGGCGACCTCTCGCACCGCAACGTCGTCGCGCGAGCGCCGAAGGGATTTCCAACGCGCTTCGAGCTCCCGGTAGGTGGCGTTCTGCATTGGTGGGGAAGTTAGGGCACGATATGCAGAGTTCCGTCTATGCCGGCTCGCAATGAAGCGCAGCTTCGCCAGCGACAATAACGCTCCGGTCGCGCCGGAGATCCTTCAGGCAATCCTCGACGCCAACCAGGGTGATGCCGTTGGATACGGGCGCGACGAATGGACGCAGCGGGCGATCGGGCGCTTTCGCGAGCATTTCGGCGAACGTACCGACGTCTATTTCGCCTTTAACGGGACCGGCGCAAACGTCGTCGCGCTCAGTTGCGTGACCAAGCCTTGGGAGGCCGTGCTCTGCCCGCTCACCGCGCACCTCCAGACCGACGAATGCGGTGCATTCGAGCGCTTCACCGGATCGAAAGTCATCCCGGTTCCCACGCGTGACGGCAAGCTGCGCATCGCGGACCTGGAGCCTTATCTGCACGTGGGCCACGACGAACACCATCCGCAACCGCGCGTCATCTCGATCTCGCAATCGACCGAGTACGGCGACGTCTACGAACCGGACGAAGTTCGCGAGCTCTGCGCTTTTGCCCACGGACGCGGCCTCTACGTTCACGTCGACGGCGCGCGCATATCGAACGCGGCGGCCGCGCTCGGGACGACACCGCGCGCGCTTACCGTCGATGTGGGCGTAGATATGCTCACCTTCGGAGGCACCAAGAACGGCCTGATGTTCGGCGAAGCCATCTGCTTCTTCGACCCCGCGCTCGCCGCCAACGTCGCGCCGTTCGCCCGCAAACAGGGCATGCAGCTGGCTTCGAAGATGCGCTACGTCGCCGCGCAGTTCGAGGCGCTGCTCGCCGAAGGTCGCTGGCTTCGATATGCCTCGCATGCCAACGCCATGGCGGCGCGCTTGCTCGAACGCGTCCGCACGATCGAGGGCGTGCGCATTACGCGCAACGCCCGCTGTAACGCCATCTTTGCCACCATGGATCGCGCCGCGATCGCGCGCGCTCAAGAACGCGTCTTCTTCTACACCTTCGACGAATCGCTGCCCGAAGTTCGCTGGATGACGCATTGGGCCACCACGGAGGACGACATCGACGATTTCGTGCTGGCCGTCGAGGAAGCGCTCGCGACGTGAGTCACCGTATGGCGTGCCTCTTTCCACGATAGCCCGACGTCGTGATAGGATAGGCATGATGAGCATGCAGCCCTGGGAGCCGCGCCTGGCCCGGTTGGAGGGGTCATTCGAACAGATCGACCACCGGCTGAGCGATCTGGCGCAAAATATCGACGCGCGCTTCGCCCAGATCGATCAACGGTTTGGACAGATCGATCAGCGATTCGGGCGACTAGAGGCCCGCATGGACGGGCTCGATCGAAAGATCGACGGCGTCCGCGACGGGCTAACGACGAAAATCGACGGCCTTCGCGACGGGCTAACGGCGAACATCGACGGCGTTCGCGACGGGCTAACGGCGAAGATCGACGGCCTGCAGTGGCGGATGACCGCGTTGATCGTTGGGACCTGGATCACGACGATCCTTGCCGTGCTGTTCCACCGTTAATAGGCAATTCGCGGAGCAGCGAGAGCCACAGACGACGTTCGCGCGCCGGACGCACCAGCGCGGCCAGCGCACGAATGCGCCGCCGCAACGCAGGCGCGAAGCGCGGGTCGCGCGCGAAGCGTTCGAGTAACGCCGCGCACGCGGCGGTATCGCCTGCTGGAAAATAGCCGGGATACGATGCGCCCAGAATTCCGCGATTCCCGGAGATATCCGAAGCCACGACTGGAACTCCGGCAGCGATCGCCTCGCTGAGCACGTTCGCGCCTCCCTCCATGCGCGACGAGAGCACCAGCAAATCGCTCCGGCGCAGCATGCGCAGCGCGCTGGCGTGCGTGACCTCCCCGAGCCATCGATACCGTGCATCGGCGCGCGCGATGCGCTCGGCGGCGCTCGCAAAGCGCGGCTGCAGGGCCGCCCCGGCTTGAATGACGCGAATCGCCGCATCGCGCGGGAGCTTCTGTAA
>DAHUXY010000151.1 GCA_027315505.1 Vulcanimicrobiota bacterium
GCCGGCGCGTTGATCGTCATCGAAACCGTGACGCGGTCGAGCGGGATGCCGTCGAGCAGCGTCTCCATGTCGCCGATCGCGTCGATCGCGACGCCGACTTTACCGACTTCTCCGCGCGATTGCGGTGCGTCGGAATCGTAGCCGAGCTGAGTCGGCAGATCGAACGCTACCGAGAGTCCGGTCGTGCCGTGCTCGAGGAGATAGCGATAGCGCGCGTTCGATTCGGCGGCGGTGGCGAACCCCGCGTATTGGCGCATCGTCCACAGCCGGCCTCGATACATATCCCTGCGGATACCCCGGCCATACGGGAATCGTCCGGGTTCGCCCAGATCGAAGTGCTGCGGCCGGTCGCCGGCTGTGTAAACGGGTTGCAGCGGAATGCCGCTGGCGTTGAGATCGCGGGCCATGCCCGGTGGTTCGCTATCGCGACGGTTGCTACTTCGTTCCGGCGGGCGCCTAGGCGAGCGTTACCAGCGGCGCTCCGGCTTCCACCGTCTCACCGACCGCGGCATGGACGGTGGCGGCGATTCCGGCGCGGTGGGCGCGGATCTCGTTCATCATCTTCATGGCCTCGACGACGGCGACGACTTGTTGCTCTGCGATTTCTTGGCCGGGCACAACCCGCACTTCGATAACGGCACCGTGCATGGGGGAGAGGATCGCGTTGCCGTGTGCGCTCGTCGAACGCTTGGCGGCCGGTCCGCCGCGCGGGTTCCGGCGCGCGCCGTTCGTAGCGGTGCCGGTCGCGGGCCGATCGATCACGCGAACGCGGTAGAGCCGGTCGTTGACTTCGACGCGTACCTCGTCGCTCGGCGGGGCGCCGCCGATCGACGGCGCGGGTGGCTCGGCGGTGGCCGGCGGTGCGAGCGTCGCAGCGAAGGGCTCGAGCGTGGCGGTACCGTAGCTCGCGTCGCGCACCGGGGCGTAATCGCAGAGCGCGCGCAGGAGCGCAAGTGTGGTGGGAACGCCGGTGATGACGTACTCGTCGATGGCACGGGCAAGGCGCGCGATCGCCTGTTCGCGTGTCGGAGCCCAGACGATGAGCTTAGCGATCATCGAATCGTAATCGGGAGTGATGGCATATCCGGGATACGCCGCGGTATCGACGCGCACGCCGAGGCCGCCGGGCTCGCGATAGGCCGCGATCGTCCCGGGCGCCGGGCGGAAGTTCTGCGCCGGATCCTCCGCATTGACGCGGCCTTCGATGGCCACCCCGCGGAAGGCGATGTCGGCTTGCGTGAAGCCCAACGGCTCGCCTGCCGCGACACGAATCTGCTCGCGAATCAAGTCGATGCCCGAAATCATCTCGCTCACGGTGTGCTCGACTTGAATGCGCGTGTTCATTTCGAGAAAATAGAACGCATCGCCGCTTACCAAACATTCGATCGTGCCGACCGAGTCGTAGCCGATCGCTCGCGCAGCGCGAATCCCCGCATCGCGGAGTTGAGCGATGACCGACGCCGGAATCTGCGCCGGCGCTTCTTCCCAGAGTTTCTGGTGGCGCCGTTGGAGCGAGCAGTCGCGCTCTCCGATATGCACCGTGTTGCCGTGTTTGTCGGCGAGAATCTGCAGTTCGATGTGCTTCGGGTTGTCGAGATAGCGTTCGGCATAGATGGTGCCGTTTTTGAAGTACGCCTCGGCCTCGCGTTTGGCGTTCGTAAACGCCGATTCGATATCGTCCAGCGTGCGAGCGACCTTGAGGCCTTTGCCGCCGCCTCCGCCCGAGGCTTTGAGGGCCAACGGCAATCCGTACTCTTCGGCCGCCGCGATCGCTTGGGCGACGTCCTCGATGGCGCGCGTTCCGCCCGGTACGAACGGCACGTTCGCCTGTTGCATGGCCTGGCGCGCGCGCAGCTTGTCGCCCATCGCGTCGATCGCATCGGCGTGCGGGCCGATCCATACCAGCCCTTCGGCAACGACCCGGCGCGCGAAAGCGGCGTTCTCCGCGAGAAAGCCGTAGCCCGGATGAATCGCTTGTGCGCCGGAGCGTTTCGCAACGTCGATCAGACGATCGACGTTCAGATAGCTTTCGCCGGGAGCCGCCGGGCCGATGAGGTAGGCTTCGTCCGCCATGCGCACGTGTAGCGCGTCGCGATCGATCTCGGAGTAGACTGCGACGCAGGCAATGCCCATCTCGCGAGCCGTGCGCAGGATGCGTACCGCTATTTCGCCACGGTTGGCGATGAGTATTTTGGAGAACATCGGGTGGTGTTGGCCCCTACCGGAGATTGGATGCGTGGGTGAGCGCGCGGGCGCGGATATCGTCGCGATCGTCGTCCGGCAGGCGCATCGCGAGTTTCCACGCGCTCGCTGCGGATGCGGGCGATCGGTCCGCCGGCGCGTCGAACGTTGTCAGGACCGCCGCGATCGCGGCGACTTCGTCTTCGCCGGCCGTGCCGAGAACCTCGATCACGAGACGAAGTCCGGCGGGTACATTCCCATCGCGTGGTAGCCCGCGTCGACGAAATGGACGTCGGCCGTGATCGACCGCGAGAGATCGGAGGCCAGATAGACGGCCGTATCGCCGACGTCGTCGGCGGTGATATTACGGCGGAGCGGCGCGACTTTCGGTACGACGTCGAGAATGCGCGAGAAACCCCCGACTTGGCGCGAACTCGCGGTCTTGATCGGGCCGGCCGAGATGGCGTTAACGCGGATGCCGCGCTCGCCCAAATCGTACGCGAGGTAGCGCACGATCGATTCGAGGGCGGCTTTGGCGATGCCGGCGATATTGTAGTTCGGAACGATCTGCGTAGCGCCGAGATAAGAGAGCGCCATCACCGAGGCGCCGTCGTTCATCCCTTCGCGTAGCGTATTGACCAGCGCGATCAGCGAGTATGACGAAATGTCGAGCGCCATCGTGAAGCCGTTTCTCGACGTGTCGTACACGCGGCCCGCGAGGTCTTCTTTATTGACGAAGGCGATCGAATGGACGAGTGCGTCGAGCTTGCCGAATGGCGCGAGGGCTTCGCGCATCGCGGCTAGCGAAGCATCGTCGGAGACGTCGCAGGCGAGGACCGGGCCTCCGCCCAGCTCGGCCGCGAGTTTCTCCACTTCGTCCCGTACGCGTTCACCCTGATAGGTAAACGCAAGCTGCGCGCCATGCTCGTGCATCCGGCGTGCGATCCCGGTCGCGATCGACCAGCGATTGGCCACGCCCGTAATGAGGGCGCGTTTCCCTTCAAGTAGTTTCACGCCGGTTAGATACCAGCGCAAGGGGCGGCGTCCTCTCGGGAGAAGGGCACCGGCATGCCCGAACAGCCATCGGCGAGCGACGAGCTCGCGCTTACGCCACCCGAGCCGGTCGTGCCGGTGCCGGCCGAATCCGCAGGTGCCCGCGTGAAACTCGAGCGGGACGACGTCGCCGCAGCCGATGCGCGCGTAGCGGCTTTTGTCGACGATCTCGGGCGTTTGGACGTGGACGACGCGGCGTTTCGAGCAAAAATCGAAGCGGTCGAGGCGATCGGACGCGACGAAATTCGCGATGCCGGTGCCGCGTCGAACCGGCTCCTCGAGCGCCCGTTGCGAGCGTTGCGCGAGGGTCCGATGGCGGCCAACTCTACCGTCGCCAAGAGTTTGGTCGATCTGCGCAATACCGTCGAATCGCTCGACCCCTCAAAACGCGGAAATCTCTTCGAACCGCGCCGCCTGCTGGGGCTGATCCCCTTCGGCAGCGCGCTGCGGAGCTATTTCGATGAGTATCAATCCGCTCAAGCCCACCTTGGCGCGATCGTGGATTCGCTCTATCGAGGGCGCGACGAATTGCTGCGCGATAATGCCGCGGTCGAAGAGCAGAAGATGGCGATGTGGGAGCAGATGCGCAAGCTGCAGCTGGCGATCTATCTCTGCGCGCAGCTCGACGCCGCGCTCGAAGCGCGCATCGCCGGCTACGAGACCGGCGACCCGGCGCGCGCGAAGAAATTGCGCGAGGACGCGCTCTTCCCGCTACGCCAGAAACGGACCGATCTGCTCACGCAGATGGCGGTGAACGTCCAGGGGTATCAAGCGCTCGATCTGATCAAGAAAAACAACGGCGAGTTGGTCAAGGGCGTCGATCGCGCCACCTCCACGACGCTGGGCGCGCTGCGCACCGCCGTCGCGACGGCCCAGGCGTTGACCAACCAGAAGCTGGTCCTAAGCCAAATATCGGCGCTGCAGCAGACGACGAACTCCATGATCGAATCGACCTCGAAGATGCTCGGCGAGCAAGGGGTTGCGATCTATCAGCAAGCAACCGCACCCAGCGTTGATTTGGAGACGCTGCATCGAGCGTTCGAGCGCATTTACGCAGCGATGGATGCGCTGGACGCCTATAAAGGCCGCGCCGCGCAGAGCATGGAGCAGACGATCGATGCGCTGACGACCGAGGTCGATGCAGCGAGGAAGCGCCTCGCGTGACGCTCCCAGCGGAGGCGGCGCAGGCCGTCGAGCGGATTCTGAACCTCCTCGATACCGCGCAATCGTACGGCCTGGATGCGCTCGAGGGCGAGGACGCCTTCGCGCTGCGCGAGACCCGCAGCCGCTATTTGCCCGAGACGATCGCCGCCTACGAGGCGATCCCGCCCGCGCTACGGAGCCTGCCGAAGGGATCGCAGCCGAGCGCCGACGCCCTCCTGCTCGAGCAGCTCTCGATTTTGGAGCGCGCCTGCTCGCAGCAGGTCGAGCGCCTCGCCGAATCCGCGCGAAGCGCCCTTTCGACCAACGGGCGCTTTTTGAGCGAGCGTCTAGGCTCGCTCGACACGTTGCCCGAGCCCGTCGCGGCAGTAACGGATGCGCGGCCGCACATCGCCCAGCGCTTTTTGGAAGCGATCGGGCGAGAAGCTCCCAAACCCTCGGACCGTCTGGAATCGATCGCGCGAAGATTTGCGCAAGCCGTCCCGCAACTGGTCGAAATCGAACGCGGAGGCCTGTTCGGCCGCGGGCCCGTGCGACGCGTCGCCATGACCGTGCCCGCCGGGGCGGAGCGCTATCGCTATACGCTGACGGCGGATCCGAGCGGTGCCCTGGATGCCACGTGCACGAAGATCGTTCGCGGCGTCGCGATTCGCACCGAAACGGTTGCCTTGGAGGAGTGGATACGCGCGCTCTTCGAGGATATCGAGGCATTCGCTCGTACCCAAGCGTTACATACCGATGCGATCGGAGCGCTTTTGCGCTGACGTCGCGCATCCGCTGACAGAGAGATAGGCGACATGGGATTCTTCGGCTTCCGGGGCGGCCAGCCACCGCAACAGCAACAGCAACAGCAGGCGCCCGGGGTCGGTGAGGAGCCGCTGCATACGCCCGGCGGCGTCCCTCAAGACGCGATCGCCCGCTTGCGCCGCATGTCGGGCGACGGCGGAAAAGCGCTCTGGACGAGCGATCTGTCGGTGAGCGAATTCGTTCTTCTCGATGGGCTCGCGATGAAGCCGCTGGGCTTGGTGCTCGGCAGTTCGATCTATCACGTGGGCATCCAATACGGCAATTACTACCAGAATCAGGAACTCGAGTATCTTTCGGCTGCGATGTATCATGCGCGCGAACTTGCGATCAAGCGCATGGAGGAAGAAGCCGACGTACTCGGCGCCGACGGTATCGTCGGCGTGCGCATTAACGTGATCGCGTATAACTGGGCCGAGAGCGCCCTGGAGTTTACGGCGCTCGGCACCGCGGTCAAGGCGCCTCCCGGAGAATCGCACCGCACCGTGCACGGCAGGCCGTTTACCAGCGATTTCTCGATGCAGGATTTTTACAAGATCTACCAAGCCGGATACATCCCGGTCGAGGTCGTGATGGGAAATTGCGTCTATCACGTCGCGCATCAAGGCTTCATGCAATCGCTGCGCACCTGGGGCGCGAACGTCGAACTCGCGAATTATACCGAAGCGATTTACGACGCGCGCGAACTCGCGATGTCGCGGATGCAGGCCGAGGCCGAGGCGCATCAAGCCGAAGGCGTGGTCGGCATGACGATCAGCGAGCGGAGTTGGATCTGGCAGCCGCACGTGATCGAATTCTTCGCGCTGGGGACCTCGATCGTTCGCCGTCCGGGCGCCGCGGCGGGGCCGGCCGCGCCTACCTACACCGTTTCGCTCGACAGTTAAGAAAAGGGACCGCATGTTTCTCTTGCTCTCACGATACCTCAAACCGCTCGAAGAGGTCGATCGCGTTTTGGCCGAGCATCGCGCCTTTCTCGACCGCTACTACGACGCCGGGCTCTTCGTGGTTTCCGGGTCGCGGGAGCCGCGGACCGGGGGCGTGATCGTGACGACGGATGCTCCGCGCGAGGCCGTCGAGCGCGCGTTGGCGGAAGATCCTTTCGTGCGCGAAGGCGTATCGCAATACGAAATCATCGAATTCAACGCGAGCAAACGAGCTCAAGGGTTCTTGGCAGCGCTCGCGGCCAATTCGGGTGACGTATAGGAGCCGCCTAGAGCGGAATGTTGCCGTGCTTGCGTTTGGGGCGCTCGACGCGTTTGTTCTCTAACATCGCCAGCGCGCCGGCGATGGCCCCGCGCGTGCGATGCGCCTCGATGACGTCGTCCACGTATCCCCGCTGCGCCGCGATATACGGGTTGGCGAACCGCTCGGTGTAATCGTCGATGAGTTCCTTCATCTTCGCGTCTTTATCTGCGGCGGCGGCGATTTCGCGGCGGAAGATCGTCTTGACCGCCCCTTCGGCGCCCATCACCGCGATCTCGGCGGTCGGCCACGCGAGGTTGACGTCGGCGCGGATGTGCTTGGAGGCCATGACGTCGTAGGCGCCCCCGTAGGCTTTGCGCGTGATGATCGTGATCTTCGGGACCGTGGCTTCGGCATAGGCATACAGCAGCTTCGCCCCGTGGACGATGATGCCGCCGTATTCCTGATCGGTTCCCGGGAGAAAGCCGGGCACGTCGACGAAGGTGACCAGCGGGATGTTGAACGCATCGCAGAAACGCACGAACCGCGCCGCCTTGATCGAGGATTTAATATCGAGGACGCCGGCGAGAATGCTCGGCTGATTCGCGACGATGCCGACGCTGCGGCCCGCGACGCGCCCGAACCCGATGAGGATATTGGGCGCGTAGAGCGGCTGAATCTCGAAGAAGTCGCCGTAGTCCAGCACTTCTTCGAGTACCGCGTGCATGTCGTAGGGTTTGTTGGGCGAGTCCGGGACGACCTCGTCGAGTTGCGGGCTCACGCGCTGCGGATCGTCGTCGCACGCGAAGCGCGGCGGGTCTTCGAGATTGTTCTGCGGGATGTACGAGAAGAGCGTTTGCGTGAGTTCGCAGAGCTCGTCTTCATCCGCCCCGACCAAATGCGCGACGCCGCTCTTGCTCGCATGCGTGGTCGCACCACCGAGTTGCTCGAAGGTGACGTCCTCGCCGGTGACGGTTTTGATGATCTCGGGGCCTGTGATGAACATCTGCGAAATCGCCTCGGTCATCAACACGAAATTGGTAATCGCCGGCGAGTACACGGCCCCGCCGGCGCAAGGACCGGCGATGAGCGAGAGTTGCGGTACGACGCCGCTGGCCTGTACGTTACGCCAGAAAATTTCGGCATAACCGCCGAGCGAAACGACCCCCTCTTGAATGCGCGCTCCGCCGGAGTCGTTGATGCCGATCATCGGCGACCCGGTGCGCACGGCGAGATCCATCACCTTACAGATTTTCTCGGCGAAGACTTCGCCGAGCGACCCGCCGAGCACGGTGAAGTCTTGCGAAAAGAGAAAGACTTGCCGGCCGTCGATGGTGGCGCGCCCCGTTACCACGCCGTCGCCGAGAAACTCGCGCTCGTCTAGACCGAACGCGCTGGTGCGATGGACGGCGAAACGGTCGAGCTCGGTAAACGATCCCTCGTCGACCAAGCGATCGATGCGCTCGCGCGCGGTGCGCTTGCCGCGGGCGTGCTGTTTGGCGATCGCATCTTCGCCGGTGGGCGCCTGCGCGCGGGAGCGCAGGCGCTCGAGTTCGGCGTACTTCTCTTGGTGCGTCTTCATCGACGATCAGGCTTGCACGGAGGCTCGAAATCGGCCTTCCGCGACGATGCGGGCCAAGGCGGCGTCGTACTCTCCGGCGAGCCGCTCGATCAACGCGTGCGCCGGAACCACCTCGCGTAGGGACCCGACGCCTTGGCCCGCGCCCCAAATGTCCCGCCACGCTTTGGCGGCGCCGTCGCCGAAATGCATCGTCGAGGGGTCGGATTCGGGGAGACGATCGGGGTCGAGGCCGGCCGCGCGAATCGAGGCTTTGAGGTAGTTGCCGTGCACGCCGGTAAAGAGGTTGGTGTAAACGATCTCGCTGGCGTCGCCGCGGACCACTCCCTCCTTGTATGCATCCGACGCATTGGCTTCGCTGGTTGCGATGAAGGCCGAGCCGATATAGGCGACGTCGGCGCCCATGGCTCGAGCGGCGAGCACCCCGCCGCCGGTCGCAATCGCTCCGGAGAGCGCGATGAGGCCGTCGAACCACGCTCGCGTTTCGGCGACCAGGGCAAAGGGCGAGAGCGTTCCGGCGTGGCCGCCGGCGCCGGCGGCTACTAAAATCAATCCGTCGGCCCCTTTTTCGATCGCCTTGTGGGCGTGCCGCTGGTTGATGACGTCGTGCATAACGATGCCGCCGTATCCATGGACCGCGGCATTGACCTCTTCGTTGGCGCCGAGTGACGTGATGACGATCGGCACGCGATACTTGACGCACAGCGCGAGATCGTTCATCAAGCGATCGTTGGACTTGTGGACGATTTGATTGACGGCAAACGGCGCGGCCGGCCGGCCGGGGTGGCGCGCGTCCCAGTCTGCAAGAGAGCCCGTGAGCTCGTCGAGCCATTCGTCGAGTTGGGCGGCCGGGCGCGCGTTGAGCGCCGGAAAGGACCCCACGATTCCCCCGGTACACTGCGCGGCCGTCAGCGTGGGATTCGAAATGATGAAGAGGGGCGCGCCGATGACCGGGATGCGCAAATGCGAGAGCCAGGGCGGTTTCGTCATGTTACTCCAAGGCGGCGGCGGCATGCATGGGGGCCGGCGCCCCGTGCGGGGCGCGTAGCAAGAGGACCATCGGCGTTAAGACGAGCGTGACCACGCCAAGGAAGAAAAACGCATCGGCAAAGGCCATGGTGTGCGCTTGCTGCGCGACGATCGCCGCAGCCTGCGCCATGCTCGCGTGCATCTGCTCGGCGTGCTGCACGGCCACATTGCGCAAGGTGACGTTTCCCGCCAGGATGTCTTGGTGGAAGGCGCTCCGGCGGTCGAGCAAGGTCACGAGGGTGGCCGTGGCGATCGAACCGCCGAGCTGCTGGCACAGGCTGAGCAGCGAGGTGGCCTTCTGCGTATCGGAGCCGTGTACGGATCTGAGCACGGCGACCGAGAGCGGCACGAAGATCATGCCGAAGCCGATACCGCCCAGAAAGAGCGGTGGTACGAACGTTCCGAAGGAACTGTTGGTCGTGATCACCGCGGCGGTCATGATGTTCGCGATGCCGACGATGACGAACCCGATCCCGAGAAGCACTTGCGGCTTTATATGGAACCGATTGAGCGCGTACAGCGTGACCGGCGTCATGAGCATGATCGCCGCCGCCCGCACCAAGATCGACAGGCCGGAGAGCGTCGCCGTGAAGTCGAGCAGCGATTGCTGGAATTGCGGCGAGAGAATGACGCCGCCGAATAAGCCGAACGCGAGCGTCATGGCGAGCAGGCAGCCTGCCGCGACGGTGCGATTGCGCAAGAGGATGCGCAAGTCGACGATCGGATGCTCGACCACGCGCAGCTCCCAGTACACGAACGTCACCAGCGAGGCGGCGGCGACGACGGCGATCGCGAAGATGTGATGGCTGTTGAACCAGTCGTTACGCTCCCCTTCGTCGAGCACGTACTGGAGGCAGCCTAGGCCGAGCGCCATCAACCCAAGGCCGATCGCGTCCACCGATGCTTTTCCGCGCTTCGGCGGATTGCGCAGGAACGCCGCGCACAAGAATGCCGCGACGATGCCCGGAATAATGTTGACGTAGAATATCCAATTCCACGACAGCGCGTCCGTTAAGATGCCGCCGAGCGTCGGGCCGATCGAGGGCCCGACGATCGCGCCGATCGACACGAGGGCCTGGCTCTTGCCGAGTTCCTTGGCTGGAAACGTGTCGCGCATGATGGCTTGACCGGTGGCGATAAGGCCGCCGCCGCAGAGCCCTTGCAGCACGCGAAAAAAAATCAGTTGATCGAGCGAGGTTGCGAGCCCGCACAACGCGGAGGCGATCGTAAAACCGATGATGGCCGCCACGTAGTATTGCTTGCGGCCGAAGACTTGCTGCAACCATGGGGTCAGCGGGATGACGATAACCGCCGCGATGATATAGGCGGTGACGATCCACGCGCCGTCGTCGAAGTTCGCTCCCATATTGCCCTGGATCGTCGGCAGTGCGACGTTGACGATGGTGGCGTCGAGGACTTGCAGCAGGGTCGCCAGCATGACGCCGGCCACGATGAGCCAACGCCGCGTGCCGTACTCGACCAGGTGTTCGTCGTGCATCATCGCTTGCTAGACCCGCACATCAGACCCGCAGGTTTCGCCACAGGAAGGGGCTTTCCATAGCCGGAACGGACGGCTGCTGATGCAAGTGGAGTCGCGCGATCTTCTCGTCACGGCGCTCGATGGCCGTGAATTGCGGTCGACGCTGTTCGAGCCCGATCGTTCGCGCGCCGCAGTGATCGTAAGCGGTGCGACCGCAACGCCCCGCGGCTATTATCGCGCCTTCGCGCAGTGGCTGGCGGAGCGGGGCGTTGCGGTCCTGACGTATGACTACCGTGGAAGCGGCGATCCGCCCGAGGTGCTCCGCCATTCCGGCGCGCGAATGCGCGATTGGGGCGAACTCGATTTCGCGGGAGTGCTCGCGTGGATGAACGCGCGTTATGACGGCCGCGCCATCATGACGGTCGGCCACTCGTTCGGCGGCCACGCCCTGTTGCTCGCGCCGAATAACGCGCTCGTCGCGCGCTCGGTAACGGTTGCGTGTCAATCCGGCTATTGGCGTTTCTGCGCGCCGGGCGAACGCTATCGCGTGTGGCTGTTGCTCAACGTGTTGGCCCCGCTCGCAATGCGCGCGCTCGGCTACGTTCCCGGTTCGCACTTGGGGCTGGGCGAGGATCTGGCAAACGGCGTGATGCGCGAATGGCGCCGCTGGTGCAACAGCCCCGGGTATTTTTACGACGATCCGTCGATGGCGGCGGCGCTTGCGCGAGCGTCGGCCTATACGGCTCCCACGCTGATGATCGGCCTTGCGGACGACCTGTGGGCGACGGCTCCGGCTCGCGAGGCACTCGCCGGTTGGTACACGCACGCGACGACGGAGCAACTCGTGCTCGATCCGGCGGCCCTGGGATTGGAACCGGTCGGGCACCTCGGGTTTTTTAGGGCTCGTTACGCAAACACGCTCTGGCCGTCGGTTACCGGCTTCCTGGGACTGTGACCCCGTTGAAAGGACGACGATGAGCGAGAATCCGCGCGAACGATGCTTCACTTGGGAGGACCCGCGCGAGGTCGCGCGCGCGGTGTTCTCGAGCGAAAATCAAGCATGGCTGCACGCCCTGCTGGAACGCAAGTTTCCCGCCGCGCCGGTGGCCGAACTCATCGGGATGTACCCGGAATCGATCGAGGACGGCAGCATCGGGTTCGCCATGCACGCGAACGAATGGATGGCCAATCCGGCGGGCGTTATCCACGGCGGCATGACGAGTACGCTGCTCGACACGGCCCTGACCCTGTGCGTGATTGCACGGTTGCCCACCGGGAAGATGTGCACGACGACGAACCTCAACGTGCAGTTCGTGCGGCCGCTCTTTCCGAGCGGCGAGAAGATTGTCGCACGCGGTAGCGTCGTGCACATCGGCGCGACGACCGCGACGTCCGAAGGCCGCGTCTACGACTCCCGCAATCGCCTCATCGCTCACGGCACCGCCACCCTGGCCATCATCGACTCCGCCTCGATTCTACGCAGCATCGAGGCGTAAATCGCCCATTAAACGGCGCGGCCGTTCCGGCTCTCGTGACGCGAGAGGATCGCGCGAGCGTGCGCGATGAGAGCATCGGCGAGTTCGTTCGGTTCGAGCACGTCGACACGATCGCCCCACGAACCCAAAAAACGCCGAGCCACGCCGATGCTGGGGAAGTGGATGCGCAGGATTCGTTCGCGTTCTTCGACGGCCTCGTGGCGCCAGTAGGCGCAGATCTCTTCCTCGACGTCCGCATCGACGCGAAGCAGGACGGCATAGGCATCCAAGGGCCGGGAAAACTGCTCGGATGCTTCGTGCCAATGCGCGTCGAGGTCAAAATCCGCCGGCCGTTCGAAGTGCTCCGCGCACTCACGCACCTCGACGATGCGGTCGACGCGGAAGGTGCGCATTCCGGCCTGGGTTCGCGCGATCAGATACCACACGCCGGCCTTCGAGACCAAGCCGAACGGGTCGGCCGTGCGCTCCGATTGCATGCGTTTGCGGTCGGCGTAACTCAGCGTCACGCGGCGATCCTCCCACACCGCCCGGCGCAGGAGCGCGAGTTTGTCGAATGGCGGGTCCGACTGATGCCAACGGCGGTGGTCGATGTGGATCCTTCCGCGCAACGTCTGTTCGGCGCGCCGCTGCACGTCGGTAAATCCGGAGCGCATTTTCTCCCGCGCGCGCTCGTAACCGCGATTCATGCCAAGATCGGCTAAGATGCCGCTACCGCTAACGAACAGCGCGCGAACCTCTTCGTCGCTAAAGTGCGAAAAGGCGCGGCGATAACCGGGCGCGAGCGCGATGCCGCCCTCGGAACCGCGTTCCGCGTAGACGGGGACGCCGGCACATGCGAGCGCATCGACGTCGCGATAGATGGTCCGCTCCGAGACTTCGAGCGCCTCCGCGAGCTCGCGGGCCGGGCGCCGAGCCGTGGTCTGGAGCAGCAAGAGGAGCGAGATCAGCCGATCGGCCTTCATGGCGGCAGCGTTTCAAATATGACAGTACCTGTCAAGTATGGTGGGCTAGGATGTGAGTCACCAGCACCGATATGTTCAAAGGGAGCGACGACATGATTACCGGCACCGATCTCCACGGGTTCTATACGGGCGACCCGAACCGTTCGATCGCCTTTTATCGGGATATCTTGGGTATTACCCCAACGGCGATCGACGAAGAAGGCCGCGGAGCCGAATTTACCCTTTCAGACGGCAGCACGTTCGGCGTGTGGAAACCCGACAACGGCAAAGCCTCCGGAGGTATCGTCATGTTCGCGGTTGAGAACGCGAGCGATGCCACTGCGGAGATGCGTAAGCGCGGCGCTACGCTGAGCGACCCCATGGAAACGCCGGTCTGCTTCATGTCCTTCGGCGAGGACCCCGATGGAAACGGCTTCATCATCCACCAGCGCAAACGCGAAGACTTAGCCGCAGGCTAAGTCACGCGGCTTTGCGCGCAGCGCAAAACGCGAAGAGTTCGCGCGTAGCGCGAACTCACCATATGCCGAGGGCGGCTTTGACGTCTTCGGTCGCCATCGTGTTGGGATCCCACGGCGGCGTGAACGTAATATCGACGGTAGCGCTCTTGACGCCCTCGACGGCCTTCACGTTCTCTTCGACGGATTTCTTAAAGAGCGGCCCGACCGGGCACATCGGCGAGGTGAGCGTCATGACGACGGTGACGTGCTCGCCGGCGTCGCCTTCTACGGAGATGTCGTAAACGAGGCCGAGGTCGAGGATTCCGAGGTTGAGTTCGGGGTCGTTGACTTTTTCGAGCGAGGTCCGGATCTGTTCTACGGTCGGCATGGTGTCCTTACAACTGCGGCGGGGGATACCAGGGTTCCGGGTCGGGAGAACGAGGCCTTGCGGGCGGGTGTGGCCAA
Organism: Vulcanimicrobiota bacterium; assembly: GCA_027315505.1. GTDB lineage: Bacteria > Vulcanimicrobiota > Vulcanimicrobiia > Vulcanimicrobiales > Vulcanimicrobiaceae > DAHUXY01. The sequence goes on from DAHUXY010000151.1 coordinate 13,830, forward strand.
AGGCGCGGCATGCGAATTACGGCCCTGACGTTTATCGCCATCATCGTGACGATCGTGGGGCTGCGAGCCCCGGCGCTCGCAGATGTCTCAGCCGCGGCCGGCGTTTACGCCACCGACACGCCGTCGCAGGTCGGCGCTGCGGCGATCCTGAGTACGGCCGAGTCCATCCCGGCGCTGCCGATTCAGCTTCAAGCCTCCCTGCTGATACCGGCAACCAAGCAAGGGGGGTACGCGATCACCGCCGAGGTGCGCGGACTCTCCGGCGGCGGATTCGGCGGCGCGTACGTCGGGGCGGGCTTGGGAGTGGGTACGCTCTCGACCGGCCGGACGCCCGGCCCGGTGCTCACGGTCTTTGCCGGGAAGCCGATCGCGCCGTTCACCACGATCGAGGTGCGCGTCTATCGCGGCACGCAACAGAACGGAACGACCGCCGGCTTTCTTGGTCTGCGGTTCTCGGTTTTATAGAGTACCGTCGGCGGAGTGTCACGAAACCCCCTGAACAAGGGTAGAGTTCATAGAGGAACAGCGTCCGCGCTGGGTGCGGACATACCAAAGGAAGAGTTCAAAGACCATGTCGATGTGGGAACCGTTCACCGAGCGCGCGAGACGCAGCATCGTTCTCGCTCAAGAAGAAGCGCAGCGTTTGGGGAACAATTACATTGGTACCGAGCATATTCTGCTCGGCATCATTTCAGAAGGCGAAAGCCTCGCCGCTAAGGTTCTCGAATCGCTCGGCGTTAATTTAGCCAAAGTTCGCCAGGAAGTTGAAGCGATCGTCGGACGCGGCGGCCAGACCGTGCAGCAGGAGATGGTTTTCACTCCGCGCGCGAAACGGGTCATCGAACTGGCCTTCGAAGAGGCGCGTCAACTCAATCACAACTACATCGGGACGGAGCATCTGCTGCTGGGCCTGATTCGCGAAGGCGAAGGCGTTGCCGCGCGCGTGCTCACCAACCTCGGCGTCGATCCCGCCAAGGTGCGCGTACAGACCACCTCGCTGCTTGGAGCCGAAGGGCAACCGCCCGCGCCTAAGGGCAAGAGCAAGACGCCGACGCTCGACGCGTACGGTCGCGACCTCACGACGCTCGCGCGCGAGAACAAGCTCGACCCGGTGATCGGCCGCAATAACGAAATCGAGCGCGTCATTCAAATCTTGGCGCGCCGGACGAAGAACAATCCCGCGCTCATCGGCGAACCCGGCGTCGGTAAGACGGCCATCGCCGAGGGCTTGGCCCAGCGCGTCATCAAGGGCGAGATTCCGGAGCCGCTGCGCGACAAGCGCGTGATCACGCTCGATCTCGCGGGCCTGGTCGCCGGTACGAAATATCGCGGCGAGTTCGAAGAACGCATGAAGCGCGTCATGGACGAGATCCGCGGCGCCGCGGGCGAAATCATTCTGTTTATCGACGAGTTGCACACGCTGGTCGGCGCCGGCGCAGCCGAAGGCGCGATCGACGCCAGCAACATCATCAAGCCGGCGCTCGCGCGCGGGGAACTGCAATGCATCGGCGCGACGACGCTCAACGAGTTCCGCAAGCATATTGAAAAAGATTCCGCACTCGAGCGGCGATTCCAACCCGTTATGGTTGGCGAGCCCTCGATCGACGAGACGATCGAGATCTTGCGCGGGCTGCGCGACCGCTACGAAGCGCACCACAAGGTGCAGATTACCGACGGCGCGCTATCCGCGGCGGCGAAGCTCTCGGATCGTTATATCACCGATCGCTTCTTGCCCGATAAAGCCGTCGATCTGATCGACGAAGCGGGCTCGCGCGTGCGCCTCCAAGCGACCCTGCCGCCGCAAGCGATCCGCGACATCGATACGCAGCTGCGCAAGGTCGTGGCCGAGAAAGAATCGGTCGTCAAAAATCAGGAGTTCGATCGGGCCGCTTCGATTCGCGACCGCGAAGAGAAGCTGCGCCTCGAACGCGCGACGCTCGAACAGGCCTGGCAAGAGAAGAAAAAGGCTCAGGCCGAAAACATCCTGCAAGTGACCGAAGAGAGCATTGCAGAGATCGTTGCGGCATGGACCAAGATCCCCGTCAGCCGCCTCGCGCAAGCCGAAACCGAGAAGCTTCTCAACATGAAGACCTCGTTACACCAGCGTGTCGTCGGCCAAGAGGAAGCGATCGAGGTCATCACCCGTGCGATCCGCCGTTCGCGCGCCGGATTGAAGAATCCGAGCCGCCCGATCGGGTCGTTCCTGTTCTTCGGGCCGACCGGCGTCGGCAAGACCGAAGTCGCTCGGAGCGTCGCAGAGTTTCTCTTCGACGACGACGAGTCGATGATTCGGATCGACATGTCGGAGTACATGGAGAAGTATTCGGTTTCGCGCCTGATCGGCGCGCCTCCGGGATACGTCGGCTATGAAGAAGGCGGGCAGCTTACCGAAGCGGTGCGTCGTCGCCCTTACTCCGTCGTGCTGCTGGACGAGATTGAAAAAGCGCATCCCGATGTGTTCAACCTCCTGCTGCAGATGCTCGACGACGGCCGCTTGACCGATTCGCAAGGGCGGCAGGTCGACTTCAAAAACTGCGTGATCATCATGACCTCGAACGTCGGTGCCACCGGCATGCAGACGACGTCCGACATCGGTTTCCGCCCGCAGAAAGCCTCGGAAGACGATGAAGCCAAGGCGTACGAGCGCATGAAGACCAAGGTGTTGGAAGAAGTCAAGCACACGTTCCGGCCCGAGTTCCTCAATCGCGTCGACGAACTCGTGGTCTTCCATCAACTCACGCGCGAGCAGATCGAACAGATCGTCGGGCTCGAGTTGGAGAAAGTCATGCGCGAGGTGCGGGCTCAAGAGATGGAGCTCAAGGTCACCGAAGCCGCGAAGGCGCTTCTGGCCAAGAAAGGCTGGGATCCGCAGTACGGAGCGCGTCCGCTACGCCGGGCGATTCAACGAAGCGTCGAGGACGAACTCGCGGAAGAAATGCTGAAGGGGACGTTCGGATCCGGCGACCATATTCTGGCCGACGTTGACGAGAACGACCCGGAGAAGCTGAAATTTCAGAAGATCCCCTCGGTCGAGCCGCCTGCCGCGGCAACCGAAGCCGCGCACGCGTAAAGACTGAAACGCCCCGGGAGAACGCTCCCGGGGCGTTTCATCATACGGGCCCGGCGAGCAAGACGCTAGGCGCTTTCGCGATAGCTCAAGACCAGGTTGGCGACTTGCGACATGACGACGAGACCGTCTTGGTTGCGCGTGAGCAGACGAACGCGCAGCGTGCCGCGCCGTTTGTTGCCCGGCCACGGTTGCCGGTCGATCACCTCACCGCTTACCCGCAAGGTATCGCCCGGAACCACGGGGGCGAGCCAGCGAAGATCGTCGATACCGGTGCCGACGATGCCGGTCGTGCGTAGCACGCCGCTGTCGACCACCAGCCGCATCGTGACCGCGGCGGTCTGCCACCCGCTGCTCACGAGGCGTTTGAAGAAGCTCGCCTGCGCGGCTTCGGCATCCAGATGAAACGGCTGCGGATCGTAGGCTCGCGCGAACGCCAGGCTCTCGTCAACGGAGATCGTGTGCGCGGGCGTCTCGAACGTTTCGCCGACGGCAAAATCCTCGAAGTAGCGATCGGTCACGCCGGCAACACCTCGAGCCCATCGAAACTCGTGACGGAGCGGTGGCTCGGGTCGGGTTCCGTTCCGTCTTGCGGCCGCGCGAGTTGCACCGTCTGCATGCCGGCATCGCGGGCGGCGTGCAATTCGAAAGCGTTGTCGGCGAAGAAGACGATTCGCCCGGGGCGCACGCCGGTCTCCGAGGCGATGCGCGCGTACGACGCGGCATCGCGTTTGCCGCCGATCGTCGTATCGAAGAAACCGGAGAAGAGCCGCAGCAAGTCTCCCGCGCTGCTGTGCCCAAAGAGCAGCTTTTGGGCCGGTACGGAGCCCGACGAATAGATGTAGAGCAGGACGCCGTTCGCGTGAAAGCGCTGGAGCGCTTGGACCGCATCGTCGTAGAGATGTCCGCGAATCCCGCTCGACGTAAAGCCCTCCTCCCAAATGCGACCCTGGATGGCTTTGAGCGCGGTCACCTTGCGGTCTTCGTCCGACCACGCATGCAGCGCCCGCAGGACGGCCGGGAGGTCGCCGGCCGAAACCCCGGCTTCGCGCGCGGCGTCGTCGAGCAACGCGCGCATCTCCGGCTCGTGCGCGTGCGATGCGACGTAACCGTCGAGGCGTTCCTTCGCGTACGGAAAGAGCGTATCCCGAACGAACGCAATCGAGCCGACGGTGCCTTCGATATCGATCAGCGCGACGTCGGCCAGCAGGGCGTTCACGCGTCGAGCTTGGGAAATGCTTGTGCGATCGGGTTGCCGGTGAAATTCGCCACCCATCCGTCGGGATTGACGAAGAGCCTGATGGCGGTGAACTCGGGATCCGGCCCCATGTCGAACCAGTGCGTGGTCCCGGCCGGTACGCTGATAAGGTCGCCCCGCACGCAGATCGTTTGATAGACACGCGACCCGACGTGCAAATAAAACGCCCCGCGGCCCTCGACGAAGAAGCGGACTTCGTCCTCGCCGTGGCGGTGCTCGTCGAGAAACTTCTTGCGGAGAGGTTCGGTGCCGGGCGTACCCCGCTCGAGCCGGATTACGTCGACCGACCGGTAGCCGCACTCATGCTGCAAGCGTTCGATCGACGAGCGATACGCCTCGATGACTGCGGCTTGGTCTGCGCCCGGCGCCAACTGCGCGTCTGCGGCCCATCGCTCGAAGCGCACGCCGATCGAGGCCAGCTCCTGGGCGATGCGCGAGCCGTCGCCGGTCTCGAGCAGGGGCACGTGCGGATTCGTTTCGTCGAATACCCGCAGCAGGGTCGTCAGCGTGGTGGTCATGCGCGGATCCTCCGTTCCTCGAGCGCGCAACGCAACAGAAACTCTAGACCTTCTAGATGGCGTTTGGCATCCGCCATGGTTGCACCCCAGGCGTATACGCCATGGCCCGCGAGCAGATAGCCGGGCACTTCAGATTTGCCGATGGAGGCCTCGATACGCTCTGCAAGGTCGCGCGTATCTTGCGCGTTCGAGAAGATGGGCACCCGGATCGTGCCTTCGTGAGTGGAGACGCCCGCGAGCGCTTTCTGCATCTCGTAGCCTTCGACGGTGACCGCGCCTTGCGCGAGGTCCATCCGCGAGAGCACGGTCGCCGCAACGGTGTGCACGTGTACGATGGCGCCGACGCCGAGACCGGCGCGGTAACGCGCGACGTGCAGAGGTGTCTCGGCCGAGACACCGGCGGGCAGCGGCCCCTCGAGGCTTACGACGGCGATATCGCGTTCCGTCAGGCACCCCTTATCGACGCCGGAGCGCGTGATCGCAATCGTGGTATCGTCGATCCG
>DAHUXY010000181.1 GCA_027315505.1 Vulcanimicrobiota bacterium
GTCGTCGTGACGATCGAGGTTACCGAAGCATTCGTCGTACGCGTGCTTTGGGCAACCGCGCCCGTGTTGCTGTACGTGCCGTTCGGCAGGAGGCAGAGCATGTAGCTGCCGGGGCTCGTCGGAGCCGTGGTCTCTTGAACGTTGACGGTGTAGCCGAGCGTGTCGTTCGTCGCGACGGCGGCGTTGATGCCGTTATCGTAGAGACAATCGACGTACTTCGCCGAGTCCGGCGTGACGTTGCCGAAATTGACGGTCGAAGCGAGTTCGCTGCCGGCGCCGGTCGCCGTGCATCCGGCGCTGGCTGCGCCGCCGTTGGTGTTCTGGAAAATCGCCGGGGCGCCGGTGCCCTGGATGCCGGTCGCCGAGTAATTGGTGGTCAGGGCCATCGTGGCGATCGATTGGGTGTTCCACTTGATCGTGACCGTTCCGGTCGGGTTGGCCGCATACGCGGGTGCCACTGTGGTGGCGAGCACTGCTGCAAAGGATGCGAGTGCTGCAAATTTCTTAATGTTCATCGTCCTTATTTCACCATGCGCGAGAGTGCCATCCGTGGCAAAGTTCTAAAGCGGGTTACATTAAACTTATCGGCAAGCGCGAGCCCTTGGTTAGCAGCAGTCCGTGCAGAGGGCGTAAAGAAATACGCAGACTGAATGTAAAGACGCGCCCGGCAACGGGCTTGCCCAGAATCGTCGTGGTGCCGTCCTGCCACTCGATCCGGTCGCCCTCCCGCACGTCCACCAAAAAGCGCGCGCGGACGCGAACGTACTGGCCGACGATCGCGTTAGCAGGCTGCACCTGCAGGATCGCAATCGGCATCTTCGGATCCACGACGAGCTTCGCCGAGGCCGGCTTGGGCCCGGACCCGGCCGTCGCCGCGATGGTGTACGTCCCCGCCTTCGCGGTCGCGGGCACGATGACGTCCCCCACCCACGCGCTGCGGCGATCGTCGTAGACGAGATCGCGCAACGCTCCGAAAGCCTCGAGCCGCACGCGCTCGGCGCTCTTGGGAGCATCGACGCTGACGCTCGCGATGCCGCGTGGCGGAAGGCGCTGCTCGCTCAACTGCACCTGCGCGGGCGCGGACGCGCTCGCGCCGCCGCCGAGGAACGAGAACACCACCTTCTTCTGCGCGTGCCCGACCAAGAAGCGCAGCCCGTGATAGTGCTCCTCGGATCCGAGCGCGACCGGCACGCTGTCCGGCGTCGCTCCGGTCCCGTCGGGAAGCGTCTCCGGATCGACCGAGACGGTGTAATCGCCCGGCGGAAGGTTATCGATGATGAAGTCGCCGCCGTCGTCCACGATGGCTGCGTGCTCGCCGGGCTCGGCTACGACGTAGGCATTGGGTACCGGGCCGGTCATATTCTCCGAGGCGAGTTCCGGCGCGAACATAATCGAGCCGGAGATCGATCCCAGCGGCTCGGCGTCGAAGTTGAGCGGCGTGTAGACCCCGTCTTGCACCTGAACCACCTCCGTTTCGGAGGCCTTGCTGAACGATGCGAAGGCCGGCACCGACTGCGGCACGATGGTGACTGTGTGCTTGCCGGGGCGCAGCCGCCCGAAGCCGTATGCTCCGGCGCCGTCGGTCTGCGAGTAGGTGCCTCCGTCCACGCGGAGCAGGACGTTGGGCAGCGGAACGATCGCGCCGGTAGCGTCGCGGCCATAGACGTGGCCGCTGATACCGCCCAAGTTCCCGACCGGGACGATGACCTGCGCGGTTTGGCCGCCCAGCACGCTGATGGTCGCAATGGGCTGGTCGGCCGTTACCCCCCGCGGCAGCGACGCGTTCTCGATCCGCAATTGGTGCTGGCCCGGCGCGACGAACGAAAACTGGAAGCCGCCGGTCACATCGGTGCGCTGAATCGTCTGGTTGTCGAGAACGATGAGGATATTGCTCACGCCGCTGCTCGCGAGGCCCGCGAAGCTCGCATTCGTGCCCGCGTCCGTAAGCACTTTGCCGACGATCGTGGCCGGGAGCCGCGCGTCGGTCCGGCCGGTGACGATGCTGTTGCCGTAGCTGAACGGCGCGTTGATCTGGAAGCTGAACGTTCGCGATTTGCCGTTGGCCGCCGGGTTGAGCGGGTCGCGCAGCGTCTGATAGCCGATCGAGGTTTGGACCGAGATCACCGGAGAGATTTGACGCGTCACGGTAAAGAGCGGATTGGTCTGCACCGCCGCGGATTGCGCGCTGTACGTGTGCGAGAACGTCTCCGAGAGCCCGAGCGAGGTGCGCCCCCACGTTCGCGTCGCGTTGAAACCTTCGGACGCGATGGTCGTGCGCCCGTAGAGTTGCGAGATCTGCCGATACGCCTGGTAGGAAGCGCCGAGCGTGACCGAGCCGAGCGGCTCCTCGAGCGACGCATTGAAGCCCGAACTGCCGACGCTCCCGCCGAACGATTGGGTCGTACGTGAGGCCTGAGAGCCGAGCAGCAAAAACCCGTGGCCGAGGTTCGCCGAGAACTGCCCGATGGCGGTCCCGACCCATTGCGAGGCAAGCCCGGAGCCTCCCGTGTTCTGCGATTGCAGGCTGATCGTGTATTGGCCGAATCGCGCCGGGCCACCGTACGTCATCGATTCCTGGCGGTTCGTCGATGCGCCGCCGAGCGTATTCCCGATCCGCTCGCGGCTGACGTCGAACGAAAAATTCTGCAGCGTCGCGTTTTTGTGATAGCCGAAATCTTCATAATCGTCGCCGAAGATTTCGCCATTACCAAACGCCACGAAGTCGTTGGAAACGTGGCGCAGAATCGCGGTCACGTACGTGTTCGTGCCGCCGTCATCCAGACGCAGTTGGTAGGTGAGGCCGGAGGCGTTCGCGTCTCCCCCCTGCCGGTGCTGCGCCGCGGCCTCGCCGGTGAGCGTTAGCGGCCCTCGAGAGGCGGCCCCGCCCACGATCGCGGTAACGGATTTTCCGGTTTCCCGCCCGTTCGCAAAGGCCAAGCCGGCCTCGTAGAGCGCGCCGTTCCCGAGGTGGCGGATGCGGACGCCGTAGAGCGACACCGTCTCCGAGAGCGCCCCTAGCGCCGGACCTTCATAGAAAGTGGCATCGCCGGCCGGCAGGGGCACGATCATGAACGGGCCGCGCTGGGTCCCGCCCGCCGGGATCTGCCCGAAGAGCGTCAGCACCTGGGAGCCGTACCCGATCGCGTACTTCGGAGTCGAAAAAATCGCCTGTACCAGGCCCAGCTGGGTCCCCTGGCTGCCGAACCCGAGCGGCAGCTTGATGTCGGTCATCGTGCTCCCGGTCCGGCGCGTCAGCTCGGCCAGCATCCCGACCGACTCCTGGGCGAGCGACTGGCTGGTCGTAAACGCGGACCCGATGAACGCCGACGGGCTCGCGCTCGGGGAGGGGGCGGGTGCGCCGAAGGGATTGTATTGCGTCGAGCTGATCGAACGCGAGCCGAACGAAAGGCTGCCCGAAAGCCCGAATTCGAGGGGTCCGCCGCGGGTGGCCCGATAGGCCTTGGGCGTGGGGGTCGCGTTCGGCAGCACGATGGCGCCGGGCACCGCCGGGGGTGAAGGCGATGGGCTGGGTGAGGCGCCGGCAACCGGGACGATTGCCACGGTCGAGGCAAGCGAGCGAACCAAGCGGTCGAAGGGTGCCGCAATAGCGGCATAGGCGGGGGTGCGAAAACCGGCCGCATAGAGTAACCCTATCAGCATCGTTCCCGCACCGAGAGACTGGAACAGACGGCCGGCCAAGCGGCGCCTGCGCCGGACCGCGCAACTTCCCATCTTCTATAAGTGGGTTTCGACCCGCCGGCCCAGGGTCTTAACGGGACCCTTACGAGGTTATCGCAAACTTTTCCAGCCGTAGCGCCGATAGTAGGACTACAAGGGACTGTTTCAAGGAGGAAACCGCCTTTTTCATGGACGTGCTGGGGAGCTCGGGATTGATTCTACGGAATCTCTCTCTGGTTCAAAATAATTTAGCAACGGACGCTCACACGCTAGCAACAGGCTTGCGTGTGAATTCTGCTGCCGATGACCCCAGCGGTTACGCGATCGCGCAAACCATCCAGTCGAAGATCAACGGGCTGCAACAGTCCGTGCAGAGCGTCCAGACCGCGAGCAATTTGCTCGACGTCGTGGACGGCGCACTCAGCAACGTCGAACTGATCCTCCAGCGCATCCGGTCGCTCATCGTCGAATCGCGCAGTGATATCAACTCGCTCAGCGACGTTCAGAACATCCAAACGGAAATCGATCAGCTACTGCTCGAGATCAATAAGATTTCGCAGAACACCACGTTCAACGGGCTCTCGCTGCTGAGCGGCAAATACGATACGGGCCAGGGGATTTCGAGCGTTCCCTACGGCGCGACGCAGGTGGATAATCTCATCCTCGCGCCGGGCGGCTACGCCGGCACGTCCACGGTCGTGAATTCGCAACTTCCCGGATATGGGTCGGGGCCGGGGCCGCTCGTTGTTCCGGGCGATGGAACCCCCGGGTCGCCCGGCGTGCCTCCGGTCGGTTCGTTCACGCCGGCACTGATGATTTTCCAGGTGCTCGGGTATAGCGCCAATCAGATCGACCCGAATACCGGCATCAACGTTGGGCCCGGCGTCCTCGTGCAATTCACCGCATATAGCAAATCGCCGTCGATGGGCGCGGCGCCGACCTTTATCGATCAGGAAGCAGTTCCGATCAATTCGGGCCCGATCACCTCGTCGTACGCGACGCCGGGTTCCTATACGAGCGGGGGCGGCGCGCCGGGCGCAAGCCTCTTCAACTTCACGATCGCCAATCTCACCCAAGCCGACGTGGGCGCGACGATCGCCTTTATCAGCACCAACGGTACGCCGCCCAATCCGAGCGGCCAGGCCCTCAACGTCAATGACGGCGGGCAAGAAGGCACGATCGTGCCGATCGACATTCCGTCGGTCAGTACGAACGCGCTCAACATCAGCGACATCTCCGTGCTGCCGACCGCCGACGTGAATCTTTACAACCAAATCATCGGGCAAAATTCCAGCAACGTCGTCCCAGCCGGCGATGCGGAAATTCGCGTCGATGCCGCGTTGCAACAAGTCAACGCCGTGCGCGCGGTGATCGGCGCGCAGGCGGTATCGCTCCAAGAAGATGGGAGCAACGATTCGGTTGCGGCCCTCAATCTGACCACGACGGTAAGCAACATCCGCGATGCCAATATCGGCGCGACGGTCACCGATTTCACCAAGCAGCAGATCCTCACGCAGGTCGGTAACCAGCTACTCTCCCAGATCGAGGTCTCGGCCTCGGGGCTCACCAGCCTCCTCATCGGGGCGCTCGGCGGCGGCGCGGCCGGCGCCAAGGGTTGACGCGGGAGCCTATACTAAGAAGTAGATACCTCGCTAGGTGAGGCGTCCACGCGATACATAGGCCGCTGCCCGGAAACGTCGAGAGACGCCAAGTGGGTAGACCAGACTGCGCCGACTTAAGGCGATGTCTAACGCGGCTGAGACCCCTCCAGACGGGAATTCTCTACGATGCGTGGTGCCAAAGCTGTGTGCGATTGAGGTAGGGTCGTAGCGGCTGCATCTTTCCTCATTCACACCGGGCGCCAAGCGAGGCGTGCCGGTATTTTTATGCGTCGCAGTGGAGAGGAGGTGCCCGGTCATGTCGTTTCAAGAGGGATTCATCTCCGAACTTGTGGGCCGAAAGGCGACGATCGACGATCTCCCGATCGGCCGGGTTGCCGATTTTCTGGTCAGCCAGCCCGACGCCGTTTTCCCGCACATCGACGGCCTGGTGATCAAGACCTCGCAGGGCCTTCGCTACGCGCCCATGGAGAGCGTCATCGACGTCGATGCCGGCGGTTGCGTCGCGCTGCGCCTAGCGCCGAAGGAGCCCGCCCCGCCCGACATCGACTCGCTCTATTTGATTGCCGACCTTCTGGACAAACAGATCGTGGACGTCGATGGCCGCAAGGTCGTGCGCATCAACGATATCGAGGTGGCGAATGCCGGAGGCGCGCTGCGCGTGGTTGCCGCCGACGTCGGCGTCGCCGGCCTGCTCCGGCGCCTCGGGCTCAAAGCCTTCGGGAAACGCTTCACGCCGGGAATCTACCGTTCGGTCCCGCGTTCGATGATCGCGTGGGATTCGGTCGCGCCCATTCGCGACGCCAACCCCTCGCAGGTCAACCTTTCGGTCAAAGAGAGCAAGCTCGCGCGGTTGCATCCCTCCGAACTTGCCGAGATCATCAGCGATCTCTCAAAGCGCGAAGCCGCCGCCGTCGTCAGCCAGCTCGATGACGAAACCGCCGCCGACGCCTTCGAACACCTCGATGCCGAAACGCAGCGCTCGCTGATCGAAGACATCGGCACCGAACGCGCCGCCGACATCATCGAAGAGATGGACTCCGACGACGCGGCCGATCTGCTCGCCGAACTCCCGCAGGAACAACAGAGCCTGCTGCTTGCGGAGATGAGCGACTACACCGCGGACGAACTGCGCGAACTCGTCAAATACGCCGAGGATTCCGCCGGCGGTTTGATGACGACCGACTACGTGTGGATCTATCCGCATCGCACGACCGAGGCGACGATCCGCAAGATCCGCGAAATCGCGCCGAAATCGGAATTCATCTATTATCTGTACGTCGTGGACAAAGACGACACGCTGCTGGGCGTGCTGAGCTTGCGTGCGCTCCTCCTCGCGCTACCGACGGCATTTATCGAGCGCATCATGAACACCGATCTCATCTCCGTGCACCCAAATATGCACGCCGACGACGTCGCCGCCACGATCGCCAAATACGATCTCTTGGCAGTGCCCGTCACCGATCCCAACGGGAAAATGCTGGGAATCGTCACCGTCGACGACGCCATCGATCAACTGATGCCCGACGACGCCGTCAAGCGTCTGCCGAGAATCACGCGCCATCGCGCTCCGCGCGATCACGAGCGAAACGGTCAGCAGCGATGACGCCACCCAATCATTCCGCGCCCGCGACGCGCTGGCGCGCCTATCTCCGCACGCTCCTGATGTTCTTCTCGATCGTCGGCCCGGGCATCATTACCGCCAATGCCGACAACGACGTCGGCGGCATCACTACCTACGGCCTCGCCGGCGCTCAATTCGGCTACTCGTTGCTGTGGCTCTTGATCCCCGTTACGCTCGCGCTCATCGTCACCCAGGAGATGTGTGCCCGCATGGGTGCCGTCACCGGCAAGGGCCTCGCCGATCTGATTCGCGAGAACTTCGGCGTCAAGGTCACGTTTTGGGTGCTGCTGCTCTTCGTCTTGGGCGACCTCGGAAACACCGCGGCCGAGTTTGCCGGTATCGCCACCGCCTCGCCGATTTTTCAAGCGTACGTTCCGCTGCTCTCGAAGTTTCTCTTGGTGCCGCTAGCCGCCGTGCTGGTCTTCTTCACCGTGACGCGCGGTAACTATAAAATCGTCGAGCGCGTCTTCTTCGCTTTTTGCGTCGTGTACTTGG
>DAHUXY010000182.1 GCA_027315505.1 Vulcanimicrobiota bacterium
GCAAGGTTGGGTACGCCGTCGTCGATCTCTCGGGCTGCGTGCTCGGCCTCGGAATCGAGGAACCCGAGCGGCTGCGCGAGCGCCTGCTTGTCGTCACGGGCGAGCATCGCGTGACGGCGATCGCGCTCGGCAAGGGCACCAACATGCGGGTGGTGCGGGCCGAATTGGCGGGCATCGAGGTCCCGATCCATCTGATCGACGAGCGCGCGACGACGCTGGACGCCCGCACCCTGTATTTCGACGATCATCCGCCCCGGGGGTGGCGCAGGCTGATCCCGCGCGGGATGCAGTTGCCGCCTTGTCCGATCGACGACTACGCCGCGGTTTTGATCGCGCGCCGGCTCTTGGCCGAAGGCCCTCCCGAACGTCTGTCGTAATGAAACTTCGAGGTCTTTCGACCGATACATAGAGTCCGAGGCGTTCGTAACATACGGACGGCCGGATGAAAGGGGAGCATGCGACGCACGCTGGGCGTGATAGCGGTTGCAGTGCTGGCAACAGTACTCTGTTCGCGCGCAACCCAAGCGGCAGGCGTCCCCTCGCTAGCTTACTCGTCCGATCTTAGTGCCGGGCTTCTCCAGCGTGTTTTCGGTGAAAGCGCGGATGCGCGTTTCGCGCTCGAAGCGCGCTACGGCGATCCCAACGGCGAGTCGTTGTTGCGGTCGTATGCGTTTCACGTGGCGTTGGTGCCGCACCCGGCCCTCGCCGCCGCGCTGCCGAGCGATCTCCTCTCCGACGCCGCCGAGCTGGCGGCCCGATACGGCCGGCAGATTTCGCAATCGCTCGCGACCGGTACCCCCGCATACGAGCCGATTGCGCTGGGCGCGCAGCGGCAATTCGGCATCTCCCTGGAGACGCCGGCTCCGCTCGTCGCCGCCTACCAGCCGGTTGCGCCGCCCCCGGCCGCCGCGGCGGGCCCGGGGACGTTCGATCTTTCCTATGGCGGAAGTCGCGACGCGCAAGCGGTGTCGCCGATCGTTTCGTTCACGCCGATTTTCAGCCCGATTCACGGCTTCGACGCCGGCTTCTCCGGGACGCCGAAAGCGTTGGAGTACGGTAGCGCGCAGTCCGACTCCGTGAGCGTGCCCGTACCCGTGCGACTGGGCAAGCTTCGCGTCCAGACGCGGTTCGAAGGCGCGCAGGTGCAGTCGCCGCAGCTCTCGCTCGACGAAAGCGCTTCGGGCATCGGCGCGAATTTCGACGTACGGGCCGGAAACCGCAACGTCAACGTCGATCTTTCGAGCCGCTTCGAACATCTGACGCGCAACGCCGACGCAACGTTCGCATCGTCGAACTTCGATGGAACCTCGACGCTGCAGCTTCCGAACGATCGGGCTCCGATCCTCATTCCGGCCTATGCCGACGTCAGCAAACGAACGCTATCGACGGGAATCGCGGTTCCGGTCACGCGGAGCCTCACCCTGGGCATGCAGTACGATAGCGAGCATCTCCAGGGCGGCTACGGTACCCCGGGCCTCTCCAACCTCGATGCGAACAACAACACGTACGGAGCGAAGCTCACCTTCGCGCTGCCGCATTCCGCCAGCGCGATTAGCCTCTCCGCGAAGCAGTATCGCTACCAAGACAATCTCATCCCCACGAATGCGTTTACGCAGACGCGTGCCGACCTCAACTTCACGGTGAAGTTCTAGCTTCGTGGCGCGGCTCTCCGGCTCGCCGAGCCGAGCCCCACGGTAGCGAATCGATGGATCCGAGCTTGGCGCGCCGTTATCGGTTACCGAACGGCATTCTTATCGCGACGGTCGCGGCCGTACTCGTCGTCCTGGGAACGATCCAGATCGCTTCGGACGCGCTCTACGCCGGCTCGGCCCAGCCCGGTGCCGCGCCGCGGCATGTTCCGACGGCGCTGGGTGTGCGCATCTACAAGCTGCTCGACCGCGTCGCGCCCGCCGGCTACGTTGAATCGACGCTGGCGGAGTACGAGTTGAAGCAGGGCCGTCTCGCCGCTGCGGAGCGCTACGCCATTCGCCTTCCGGCCTCGCCGGTTCGCAACGATATCCTCGCGCGCATCGAACTCGCGCGCGGGCACCATCAATTGGCATTCGAATATTTCTTCGCAGCGCCGGATATTGCCGCCGTTCAACGCGAGATCGCCGAGATCGCAGTGCGCGATCCGCAGCGCGCCTACCGTTACGAAGCGCGATTCAAAGATCGCCTCGTTTCGCTCACCACGCACCCCGACGCCGTGGCCGACGCGTATTGGCGCATGGGCGAGCTTGCAACGCAACAGGCGTACCGTCTCCCGGCCGGCAAGCGACGGCCCTTCCTTGAACGCGGCTTGCGCGACTACCGCACCGCCCTCAGGCTCGCGCCGCTCAACATGAACTACGTGCTCTCCAGCGCGAATCAAGCGCTCGCGTTGGGAGCGTACCGCACGGCTTCGCGCCTCTTCGAACACGGCATCGCCATCGATCCGGCAAGCGCGGATTCGCTCGCGGGCCTCGGCATCGTCGCGCTGCGCGAGGGGCGCCGCGCGACGGCGCTCGCCTATGCGGCGCGCGCGCGGGCCGTCAACCCTCAAGCCTCGGAACTCCTCGGCTTGGAGCGCATGCTGCGATGAGGGTTGCGATCGATGCCCAGCTCGCCGTCGGGACGGCGACCGGCATCGGCGAATACGTGAACGGCCTCGTCGTCGCACTCCAGGCCGAAGGGATCGACATCGTCCCGCTCTTCGAGCCCAAGCTCGATCCGTGGCGTTTCGACCGGCGCGTGTATTGGGACCAAGTGCTGCTGCCGCAACGCGCGCGCGCGTGCGGCGCCGATCTTTTGCACTGCGCTTCGGGCACGGTGCCCGTGACCTCCACGATGCCGATCGTCGCGACGGTTCACGACGTCGCGTGGCTGCGCGTTCAGGAGCACGCGCGCCCATACGCGCGCTACTATTTCGGACGCTTCGCGACCGACCGCTACCGGCGTCTTGCGGCAATCGCCGTGGACTCCGCATTTTCGCGTAGCGAACTCTTGGAAATGGTCGAAGGCCTGAGCGCCGATCGCGTTCGCGTCGTCTATCCCGGCGTTGCCGCAGACTTCGGCGCGATCGAACGCCGCGGCGGGGACGGACGCACGATCCTGGTCGTCGGCACCGTCGAGCGCCGGAAAAACCTCGAACTCATCGTGCGCTGCCTGCCCTTTCTGGAGAACGCGCGGGTGGTTTCGGTCGGCCCGCATACGCCGTATCGCGACGAGTGCGCCGCCATAGCGCGCGACCTCGGCGTCGAAGATCGCCTGGAGTTCTGCGGATACGTCGATCGGGAGCGCTTGTTGCAACTCTACGCGACGTGCGGCGTGGTCGCGATGCCTTCGCGCTACGAGGGTTTCGGCTACGGCGTCGCGCAGGCGCTCTGCGCGGGCGTTCCGTGCGTCTCCTCCGATTGCAGCTCGCTGCCGGAGATCGTGCAGAACGATGCGCCGGCGTTACCGATCGAACACGTACAGCCGTGGGTCGAGGCGTTGAACGCCGCGTTACGCGGCGAGGCCGACTCGCGCGCGCGCGCTGCCCGGAGCGGCGCCGTCGAACGGTTCAGCTGGAAGCGCAGCGCGCAGGCGATGATCGAAACCTACGAACTCGCGCTCGCGGCAAGCTCGCGCTGATCGGGTCTACGAACCGGCGCGACGCTG
>DAHUXY010000201.1 GCA_027315505.1 Vulcanimicrobiota bacterium
TCGCGGAGGTCTTGCAAAAAATGCAGGTCTCCCAAAAAATGGTCGCGCTCGGTCAATACGCTGATCGCATCGGCGCCGGCGCTTTCGTATATGCGCCCGATCGCAACGTGATCGAAATTGTGAGCGATGAGCCCCGCCGACGGCGACGCGCGCTTTATCTCGGCAATCACGGCGGTCCCGGAACCGTTGCCGGCACGCAGCGCGTTCAGAAACGGACGGCGTTCGCCGGCGGTTGCCAGCGCGCGCTCGCGCACGACCGCATAGGGCTCGTCGCGCATCTCGGCTTCGAGGCGCCGGGCACGGGCTTCATAGATCTTCTTCAGAATGTCATCCACGGGCAATCTCCTTCGCGCGTTCGAACGTCCGTAGCCCCGCGCCGCTCGATAACGCCTCGCGCGCGCGCTCGAAGGCCCGTCCCATGGTGGTTTCACTCCCCGCCGTCAGCAGCGCAAGGCCCGCGTTCAACGCCACCACGTCGGCCCGTGCCGATCGCTCGCCTCCCAGTATCGAAAAAAACGCCTCCGCGCAGAGCGCCGTCGTTCCGGCGACGATCGATGAGAGCGGGGTGCTCACGCCGTAATCGCTCGGATCCAGATTCCAGCGGTGCGCGCCCGTTTCGTCGAACGAGTAAATCGTGGAGATGCCGTGCCCGGCGACTTCGTCGATCCCGCCCGCGCCGTGGACGACCGCGCCGCGCCGAACGCCGAGATCGCGCAGCACGTTCCCAACGACTTCGATCAGCGACTCACGAGCCACCCCGACGATTTGCACGTTGGCTCGAGCAGGGTTCGTGAGCGGGCCGAGAACGTTGAAAATGGTCCGCACGCCCAGCTCGCGCCGAATGGGCGCGATATTTTTCATCGCCGGATGGTACCGGGGTGCGAACATGAAGGTGAAGTTGGAGCCGTGCAGCATCCGCGCGGCGCGTTCGGGCCCGATCTCGAGCGGCAGCCCCGCAGCCTCCAGGACGTCGGCGCTACCGCAGGCGCTGGAGGCCGCGCGATTCCCATGTTTGGCCACCGGCAGGCCGCAGGCCGCCACCGCTAACGCGGCCATCGTCGAAATGTTGATCGTGTTGGCGCCGTCGCCGCCGGTTCCGACGACGTCGACGAGCAATTCTAGCCGGTGATCGACGTGCAGGCTGCGTTCGCGCATCGCGCGCGCGGCGCCCACGATCTCGTCAACGTGTTCGCCCTTGGCGGCAAGGGCTGCCAAAGCGCCCGCGCCCTGAATCGCCGTCAAGGAACCGTCCATGATCGATCCGATCAGCTCGGCGGACTGCGATGCTTCGAGGTGTTGGCCGGCGAGCAGCCGGCGGAGCAACGGGGCGTACTCCATGCTATAAAAAAACACACGGCGGCTCGAAACGGTTCGAGCGCCGTGCGTTTATTTCACTCCGGAACTTCGGTTTAGCGAACAAGCTCGATGAGCGAGAGTTCGGCGGCGTCGCCGTTGCGCACGCGCGTCTTCGTGATGCGCGTATATCCGCCATTACGGCCCTTGAGCGAAGGGGCGATCTGTTCGACGAGCTTCTTTACCACGGCCGGCTCGGTGATGAACTCCGCCAGATTGCGACGCGCGGCGAGATCGCCTTTCATCGCGGTGGTAATGAGACGCTCGGCCACCTTGCTGATCTCTTTTGCTTTGGTCGAGGTCGTTTCGATTTTCTCGTGCTTGAACAGCGAGGTTGCGAGATTGCGCAGCAACGCCTTGCGATGACCGTCCGTGCGCGATAGGCGCTTGTATGCGATTTGATGCGGCATGATGATACTCGCTACGAAAGACGCAGCGAGAGCCCCCTCTCTTCAAGAACTTGTTTGATTTCATCGAGCGACTTCTTGCCGAAGTTCCGCATCTTCATGATTTCATCTTCGGTAAGGTCGAGGAGTTCGGAGATCTTCGAAATCCCGGCACGCTTGAGGCAGTTGAACGAGCGCACCGAGAGGTTGAGCGACTCCACCGGAATGTCCCACTCGTTGGGCGGCGCTTCCGGAAGCGGCTCGGCGCGATTCGTGAATCCGACGAATAGCTCGAACTGCTCCTGCAGAATGCGTGCCGCGGTCGCCAGCGCCTCGTCGGGCGTGATCGAACCGTTAGTCTCGATCTCGAGGACGAGCCGGTCGAAATCGACGCTTTGCCCGACGCGCGTGTCGTCGACGGTAAAGTTGACTTTCCGAATCGGCGAGAAGATCGAATCGAGCGGAATGAGCCCGATCATGTGCTCGACGTTGCGTTGCTTGTCGGCCATGACGTAGCCGCGTCCCATTTCGACGCCCAGCTCCATCGAGAGCTTCGCGTCCTTGGACGAAAGCGTCGCGATGTGGTAGTTGGGCTCGAGGATCTCGACGTCCGCGTCCGGTGCGATGTCGGCGGCGGTGACTTCGCGCGATCCGGAGACCGAGAGCGTGACCACTGTGGGTTCGTCGCTGTTGAGCTTAACCGGCAGGCCTTTGAGGTTGAGCATCAGCGCGATCGTGTCCTCGACCATCCCCGGGATCGTCGAAAACTCGTGAAGCACGCCGTCGATCTTCATGTACGTGATGGCGGCGCCGGGAATCGCGCTGAGCAGCATGCGGCGCAGAGCGTTACCGAGCGTAATGCCAAAGCCGCGATCGAGCGGTTCGATCGTGAATTTGGCGTAGTTTTCGCGGCGCTCGCGAACTTCGATCGTGGCGCCTGCGGCGGTTTCAAATGTCGTCATGGGTAGTGTGGCGTTTCCTTCGTTGCCGCTTACGTTATCCGCGCACCGTCCCCGACGGTGCGCGATCCCACGCCTAGCGGCGGAGTGAGTGAATTAGCGAGAATAGAATTCGACGATGAGTTGTTCGTCGACCGGCGTGTCGATTTGCTCGCGCGACGGAAGCTGGACGACCTTGCCGGTCTTTTCGGTGTCGTTCCATTCGAGCCACTCGGGCGGACGGCGGCTGCCGGCGACTTCGAGGTTGGCGGCAAACACCGGAGACTTCAGGCTCCGCTCGCCGATCGAAAGCACGTCGCCCGGCTTGACGATGAAGGACGGGACGTTGACCAGCTTGCCGTTGACGCGGAAGTGACGGTGGGTAACGAGCTGGCGGGCCTGCGAACGGCTCGCCGCGAGATTGAGCCGGTACACGACGTTATCGAGGCGACGCTCGAGCATCTGCAAGAACGTACGCCCGGTCTGGCCGGGGACGCGGGCCGCCTCGCGGAAATAGTTTGCGAATTGGGTTTCGTGCACGCCGTAATAACGGCGCATCTTCTGCTTCTCGCGAAGCTGACGGCCGTACTCGGAGGTTTTCTGACGCTGCTTGCCCTGCGTCTTTTGGCCCGGAGCCGTACCGCGGCGCTCGACGGCGCACTTTCTCGATAGGCAGCGGTCACCTTTGAGGAAGAGTTTGATTTTTTCACCGGTCTTGCTCGCGGCGGTTTCGCGGCGGCAGAGACGGCAAACGGGTCCAGTATAGCGCGACATATGCTCTCTCTATAGCTCCTGGTTACACGCGCCGGCGTTTGGGCGGGCGGCAACCGTTGTGTGGAATCGGCGTGACATCTTTGATGAGGGTAATTTCGAGACCGGCGGCTTGAAGCGAACGGATCGCAGCCTCGCGCCCCGCGCCCGGGCCTTTTACGAGCACTTCGGTGCTCTTCATGCCGTGATCCATCGCTTTGCGAGCGGCGGCTTCGGCGGCCATCTGGGCGGCGAACGGCGTCGATTTCTTGGAACCCTTGAAGCCGAGATTACCGGCTGAGGCCCACGAAACGACGTTGCCGTGCGTATCGGCGATCGTGACGATCGTGTTATTGAACGACGCGTGTACGTGAGTAACGCCCGATTGGACGTTCTTAATCTCACGCTTACGACGCGTTTTAGTTTGCTTTTTGGCAGCCAAGACTTGAAATCTCCGACGTTTTTCCTTCCCCGAACGACGGGGTGTCGTCGCCTCGACGCAGTCCGATCGCGTAGCGATCGACTCCATCTCATCCACGGACGCTCGGCGATTGCGTCCGGGTGGCTTGCGCGCGAACGCAACCCACGGTGATGCCGCGTGCGCCGCTCCGAGAGAGAGCAGCGCCAAGGCCGTATCTTACCCTAGGGGGGTCGCAAGGGTCAAGCGCAAAACCGAGATCCATGAAAAGTAGCCTCTCGCGAGCCTCCTTCATGAGTCTCACCGCGCTGGGAAGCCTCGTGGCGGCAAGCCCACGGCCACCTGCCACCGCCGCGGCGAATGCGCCCGCGGCCGGGGCCGCGCTCCCCCGGGTCGATCGCGCGCTGGTCCTCTCGGGAGGCGGCGCGCGGGGAGCGTACCAGGCCGGGCTGATTGCCGCCATGGTGGCGGAGGATTCGCTTGCCGATGGCCGGCCGCTGGCCCCCTATGGCCTGGTCTGCGGCACCTCGATCGGAGCCCTCAACGGCTACTTCGTTGCCACGGGACAGTATCGGCTCCTCCGCCATCTGTGGTATTCGATCGCTCAACAGCGCGTGATCCGCCTCAAGCGCGAGTTCGCATCGATTCCGCAGGAGCAAGCCGGCGTCGGCACCCGTATCTGGCAGGCCATGCGTTTGGCGCTCGGGTTGAATTCGCGCGTGAAAGGCGTTCTCGACGGGGCGTATTTGCGCCGCTGGCTAGCGCAATACGTCGACCCCGCGCGACCCGTCCTCACGCCCTTCGTATGGACGGTGACGAACCTCACGACACAGCAGCCCGAGTTTTTCGCGCTGCTTCCGGAAGCTCCCGACGCCGCCACCAAGGCGGAGGCGGTCCGCGCCCTTTCGGCGACGGTTGGATCGGGCGCGGTGCTGCGCATGGCGACGCCGGATCTCCTCGTCGACGCCTTGCAGGCCTCGGCCGCCATCCCGGTCGCCTTCGAACCGGTGACGCTGCCGGGTGTCGACGGGAGCCCCCAGCAATACGTCGACGGCGGCGTGACCGCGAACACGCCGGTGAGCGTCGCGCGCGCCGGGGCCAAGGCCATCGACGTCGTGTTCTTGGACCCGCTCGTCGAAGCGTATTCGTACGGCAGCGCCATCGAGATCGCGAGCGGCGCATTCGGAGCGATGCAGAAACGCATTCTCGAGGCCGATCTCCGCGCGGCGTATTTTGAAACGTTCGGCAAGCGCGCGATTTTAGGCACGAACGAGCGAGATCGGAACGATGGAGCTTCGAACGCAGACGCCGATAACGAGAATCTCGGGCGGTTCGTGCACTCGCTTTACGACGTCGACATTCGCACGCTGCGCCCGCAAAAGGAGTTACCGGTCGACGTGATCGGCTTCGACGACGAACGCCCGTTGATGGACACGTATCGGATCGGATACGCGGACGCGCGACGGGGATTCACGCCGTATACCGCCGGCTTCTGACCGGAGGCCAGGAAGAGAAAACGGGGCCCGGCGATTGCCGAGCCCCGTTTCTTTCATCCCGAGGATGGGTGCTGCTTAGAACTTGATGCCAAGGCCCAGGTACGGACCGTTCGCAGTGAAGCCCGAAGGAGCGTTCTGCTTGTTCATGCCGTTCTCGCCGATCCAGCCGAGGTCGAGGAAGACCGGGCTGTTGCCGAGGACGTAGGCCGCACCGACCTGATACTTCAAGAGACGATAGGCGAGGGAGTACTGGCTCCCGTTGGGCGCCGTGTAGTTGCCCTTGAGGTTCGGGTAGTACCACGCGCTACCATAGAACGAGAGCGCCTGGTTGAGGTCCGGGAGTTTTTCGATCCCGAAGCCGAAGCCGTTCTCTCTCGGATAGCCGTAGTTGTTGGTGCGCCAGAGGTAGCCAACGCCGATGTAGATGCGCGGGTTCGCCACTTTGAGGCCGAAGCGGCCGTCGAAGTCTTGATCGCGCGCCGTGAACGCCGGGACGAAGGTTTGGCCTACGCCGCCGATGTTCGTAACGCAACCCGGGTCGCCGGCCGGAACGCCGAGTGCGGTGCACTGGTCGTTGACGGACGGAGCGTAACCGGCAGGCGTCGCAACGCCCTGGTTATGCGGGTAGCCGAACTGCGTGTAGGTGCCTTCCAGCATCCAGGGCAGGTTGAAGGCGTTGAACTCGAAGCCGCCACGAACCGCGTACGAGCTCTTGCCGGTGTTGCCCGGGCTGAACTCGTTGTACACCTTGGGCGAAATGATGTAATCGCCGGCGATGAACTTATCGAGGTACGGGGTCGCTACCGGTGCCGGGGTCGGGGTCGGGGGCGCGGTAGGAGCCGCGGTCGGCTCTTCCGTGGGCGCCGTTGCGGGCGGTGGGGTCGGGGGAAGATAGCGGACCACGACAAGCTGCTTGTCGGGGACCCATTGGACGTAGGCTCCCATGCCCTCCGAAATAACGCGGAGCGGCACGAGGACGCTGCCTTTGTAGAGCATCGGCGGGACGTCCAGCGGACGCGATTCGCCGTTGATGATGACTTCGGGCTTACCGACGGTCACTTTGACCTCGGCGCCGGGTTTATTAACCGTCACGGTCTTGCTTGCGGCGTCGTACGAAACGGACGCGCCCATCTGCTCGAACATCGAGCGCAACGGGATCAGCACGGTGCCGCCCTTCACGAGCGCAGCCAAAACGCGGCCCTGCTTGAGGACGTCGGGTTTGCTGTACACGTGATGATCGTTATAGAGAATCGGAATTTGGCCGGACGGCGGAGTTCCGAAGTTCGCCGCCGGGGTCGTGCCCGTGCTGGCTTGCGCAACCACAGTGTTTCCAGAGTTTCCCTGTGCTTGCGAGACCAGCGGAGCGGCGACCGCGCCAAGCCCAAGACCGGCTGCTAACAGCGCGGCGAGGACTCCGGTGCTCAGTCGTTTCACGAATGCCTCCTTAAGAGTTCTGTTACTTGCTTACAGGGCGGTGTAACCGCCCTGCCCTGCTTAACGTTCGAGACCGAGGAACAGTTCCGAACGCTTGCCGAGCCTTATGGGTTATGCCCCGCTCGGCTGGGCGGTAAACGCCAAATCCAGGCTACCCCGCAGGCAATTTCCACGGCCGCGAGCCCGAAGGCGATCCGCGGCCCGTTCGGGCCGGCCAGCTCCCCCGCGCGCACCAAGACGGCCGTTGCAAGCAGCGGTGCGAGGACCTGAGGTATCACGACGGCGAGGTTCCAGACCGCCATCGTCGTTGCCATGGCACCCGCGGGCAGGGTTCTGCACGCGAAGGCCCAGTCGGCGCAGAGAAAAACGCCCCAGCCGCAGCCCGCCAGCGCGATCGCGCCCGGGAGCACGGGCAAGGCGCCGGCTACCGCCAATGCCGCGATCGCGATCGACACGACGGCGCCGCCGGCCGTTACGATCCAGCGTTCGTCGAACCGGTCGGAGGGGCGCGCCGCGAGCGACGCTCCGAGCGTACCGAACAACGTGAACGCGAGAATGCACGCTCCGCTCGCGAGCTGCACCGAGACGCCGAAGCCCTTGGGCAACACGTCGCGCACGTAGAACAGCAGATACCCGAGTAACGTGTAAAACCCCACGTACATCAACGCGCGCGAAACGAACAGGTCGACCAACGTCCGGCTCACCGCTAATCGCGCGACCGCGTGGAGCGGCTGCAGTTTCAATCGTGCGAGATGGCCGATCGTCCACGCCGCACTGCCGGCGACGAGCGCCGCCAAGGCGATGGCGAGCGCCGTCGGCGCCAGCACGAAGCTCGCGAGAATCGCCCCGGCTGCATTGCCCGCGCTCTGCATGCCGGCCATCCACCCGGAGGCGCGTCCGATGCGGCCCGGCTCGAAAACATCCGGAACGATCGCCTGATACGGCCCGATGGCGACGTTCAATGCGAACTGCAGGAGCGCGAACCACACGACGAGCGAGCCGATGCTCGAAGCGCGGTAGAAGCCTACGACGGCAACCGCGCCGGCGACGACGCCGGTTGCGTAGAAGGCGATGCGGTTATCGCCCGCGCGACGGCGCGCATCGGAGAGCGGGCCCACCAGCAATTGCGCGGCCGCCGCGGCGAGTGCACCCGTTATCGAAATGCGCGCGTACTCGGCCAAAGCATGCTCTCCGGCCAGCGCCAAGCAACGCGCCTGCAACGAGATGCCCAGTACTGCGCCCCAGACGCTCTGGATGCCGAACCACAGTACCGCAAGCCGGAACGGGTTCGCGCGGTCAGGCACGCATGCTCGCGTAACGATACTCCGCGAACGTATCCGCATCGTACGCCAATTCCGGCGCGCATCCGCGCAGCGCCATAGCGGGATACCCGAGCACGCACCCGGCCCGCTTCTCGATGGCCGCAATGGTCAATCGCCCCAAGAGCATCCGCAACAAGAACGAAGGCCCGACCAATCCGGCCATGCGCAGAGGAGCCTTGCGCGCGTCGAACAGCTGCGCGGCGCGGCGCGCGATCGCCGGCGACGCGCCCGCGGGAATGATGAAAACGCCGGCGTTCACGATCCGTTCGCCGGCCAGCGTGATGCCGAAGGGCGGCGCATCGGGGAAGCGCCGCTCGAACGCGTCGCACTCCGCGACGGGCATCGTCAGAACACCCGGCGTCGCGCGCAGCACGGCATCGCGGAGCGTTTCGGCGGTGATATACGGCAGATCGCTCGTGACGTAGAGGAGCGGCTCGTCATCGCTCCACGCGCGAAGCGCTAACTGCACGTTCTGATTTCCACTCGCCCCTTCGTCGATGTATCGATCGACGCGATCCGCGCACGCATCGCGCACCGCCGGGGGGGCCACCATCGCGATCCGGTCGATGCCCGCGCCGCGCACCGCATCCACCACGCGTTCGATCATTCGCGCGCCCCGCATCGGCGCCAGCGCCTTAATGGCCGTACCCGCCGCCGCGGCGTACGCCCCGTCGATGCGTCCGCCGGCCGTAATCACCGCGTTCATGAGAAGCCGGGTAGCGCGCGCTGTTCGGGGTTCCCTCCCGGAGCGCGGGCAAGCACGTCGCTCCGGCCGCCGCAGCGCGCTTCGAGCAGGCTCTCGAGCAGCGACGCATCGCGCGCCGCACTTCCACGCGCGTGATTGTTGAAGAATGCGTACGTCGCTTGCGCGCGCGCCGCGATGGAGAGGAGCCGATCCCCCCACGGTTCGAGTTCGTCGCGATGGTAGGCGTACGCGTAACGGGTGATCCGATCGCCGGTCAACCAGCGTTCGGCGTTGCGGCCGTGAAAACGCACGTACCCGACCGGGGAGGTCACGTCCGCCGAGGGCGCGAGCAACGCTTCGAGCGCGGGCATGTCGAGATTGCACCAGCCGACCTGCAGCGCGCGCAAGAGTTCCAGCGTTTCGCCGGTCTGCCACGCCGCTTCGCGAAATTCCGCCACGAGCGGCATCCCCTGCAACCAGGTTACGACGCGTTTGAGATAATCGTGGTTTTGCGGCGTCGGCAGAAACGCCGGCGGAAATTGCAGGAGAACGCTCGCGAGTTTTCCGGAAGCGGCGACCGGGGCGAGGCTCTCGATAAATCGCGCCAGTTCGTCGCTCGGCGCCTCGCTCGCGGCGGGGGCGTGCGTGAGACTTTTCGGGGCCTTGAAGCTGAATCGAAAGCCGTCGGGCGTTCGCGCGTCCATGCGCTGCACCGAGCGCGGGTCGAGCACGCCGTAGTACGTCGCGTCGATTTCGACGGCGGCGAAGCGCCGCGCGTAGTAGCCCAGCATTTCGCCGGGCTTGGTCTTGGGCGGGTAGAACGAACCGATCCAATCGCGGTAAGCGAACCCGCACGTGCCGATGTAGATCACGAGAAACGATTCGGGCCCGGCAGTTGCCGAGCCCGCAGAGCGTCTTACTTCTTGGTGACCTTCTTCTTACCGGCCACCGTGCGCTTGGGTCCCTTGCGGGTACGCGCGTTGGTCTTGGTTCGCTGGCCGCGGGCCGGGAGGCCGCGGCGATGACGCAGGCCGCGGTAGCAGCCGATGTCCATCAGGCGCTTGATATTGCCCTGAACCTCGCGCCGAAGATCGCCTTCGACTCGAAGTTGCAGCGCATCGATCGCTTCGCGCAGCTTCTTTTCATCGTCTTCGCCCATCTCTTTGACGCGCAAGTCCGGGCTGATCCCGGCGCGCGCGAGCAACTTCGACGCGGTCGTGGGACCGATGCCGTAGATATACGTGAGGGCGATCTCGATGCGCTTCTCGCGCGGAAGATCGATACCAGCAATACGAGCCATTGTTTCCTGTCCTTATTCCTGCGGAGTGTGAGGGTGGTTAACCCTGAACCTGCTTGTGCTTGGCGTTGACGTCGCAGATCACGCGCACCTTACCGTGGCGGCGAATGACCTTGCATTTTTCACAAATTTTCTTGACCGACGGACGTACTTTCATGATCTTCCCAACTTACTTTTGAAAGGGCACAATTAAACGATCGCTTCTTCCGAGGGACGGTACTTCTCGGCATCCGGATGCTCGCCGAATTGGCGGAGCGTCAGGATCTTCGGACCGTCCTGCGTAACCGCGATCGTATGCTCGAAGTGCGCTGCGAGTTTACCATCTGCGGTGACAACTGTCCAGCCATCTTTGAGGATTTTGACCCGATAATCACCCTGCGTGATCATCGGCTCGACTGCCAGGACCAGCCCCGGCCGCAGTTCGATGCCCGTCCCGCGCCGCCCGTAGTTCGGCACCTGGGGCTCTTCGTGCATCGCCGTGCCGACCCCGTGGCCGACCAGCTCCCGCACCACCCCATACCCGTGCTTCTCGGCGTGCGCCTGGACGGCCGCGCCGATATCGCCCAGGTGGTTGCCCGGCTGCATCGCCGCGATGCCGAGCATGAGGCACTCCTGCGTCACGTCGAGCAACCGCTGCGCCTGCTCCGAAATCGCTCCGACCCCCACCGTGACGGCGGTGTCGCTGACGTACCCGTCCAGCGTGGTCCCGATATCGACCGAGAGCAGATCGCCCTCTTGGAGCACGTAGTCGCCCGGGATGCCGTGAACCACCTCGGCGTTAACCGAGGCGCAGATCGAGGCCGGGTAGCCGTGGTAGCCCATGAACGTCGGGATGCCGCCCAGACCCCGGATGCCCTCTTCGGCGATCCGGTCCAGGTCGCGGGTGGAGACGCCGGGACGCACGGCATGCATGATGTCGGTCAGGACCTTGGCGGTGATCTTTCCGCTGCGGCGCATCGTTTCGATCTCGCGCGCGGACTTGAGCGCAACCATCGTTAGTGGGCGTGCTCCACGCCGATCGCGTGGACGAGTTGATGCGCGACGTCCTCGACCGAACCCGTCGCATCGACGCTCACCAGCCGGCCGCCGTGCTCCTCATAATACGCCACCAGCGGCATCGTCTGCGCTTCGAATACGTCCAAGCGGTTCGCGATGGTTTCGGGCTTGTCGTCTTCGCGCTGCACCAGCGGCCCGCCGTCCTCGTCGTCGATCCCGGCGACGCGCGGCGGATTAAAGGTTTCGTGATAGACGCGGCCGGTACGCGGATTCGTCCAGCGCCCGAGGAGCCGCGCTTCGAGCGCCGCCCGTTCGATCGCAAAGTACACCGCGCGCGGGAGCCCGCGGCCGCGGTCGGCCAACAACACGTCTAACGCCTTCGCCTGCGGTACCGTGCGAGGGAAGCCATCGAAGAGCACCGCTCCGGGGCCTTCCAGCTCGCCCTCGACCATCTTGATGATCAGGCTATCGGGGACCAAGTCGCCGCGCTCCATGAAGCTCTCGGCGGCCTTGCCCAGCTCGGTTCCCTTGGCGCGGTGCTCGCGGAGCAGATCGCCGGTGGAGACCTGACGGTAGCCGAACCGCTGGCGCAGGATCTGCGCCTGCGTGCCTTTGCCGGCGCCGGGTGCCCCTAAGAGAACGATATCGCCGGGCATTATTTCTTGATGAATCCTCGATAATCGCGCATCGCTAACCGTGCCTCGATCTGATTGATCGTATCGAGCGCGACGCCCACCACGATCAGCAGCGAGGTCGATCCGAGATAGAAGGTCGTCACCGAGAGACCGCGCTGCATCGCGCCCGGCAAGACGGCGATGATGCCGAGATAAATCGCGGAGGCGGTGGTGAGGCGGTACAAGATCTTGTTGAAGTACTGCACCGTCGGCTGGCCCGGACGGATGCCGGGAACGAACGCGCCGGTCTTCTTGAGGTTGTCCGCGATGTCGCTGGTGTTGAGCACGATCGAGCTGTAAAAGAACGTGAAGATCACGACCAGCAAGAAGTACACGATGTTGTAGAGCAGCCCGTTCGGGCTGAAGTACAGGTTTAACCAGTTGGAGACGTTGGCCATCGCGCCGGTCGTCTGCCCGTGGGTAAACCACGAGAGCGCCTGCTGCGGCAGTAACAGAATCGAGATCGCAAAGATGATCGAGATAACGCCGGCGTTGTTGAGGCGCAACGGAATGTAGGTGGAGCGCCCTGCGAACATTTTGCGTCCGACCACGCGCCGCGCCTGCTGGATCGGAACGCGCCGCTGCCCCTGATACAGGAAGACGATCGAAATGATGATTACGACCGCGACGACCGCATAGATCACGAGATTCAAGATCGACTCGCCGCCGCTGGACGTTTGCGAGAGCGTCTGCGTGATATACGTGGGGAAGCGCAGCACGATGCCGATGAAGATGATCAGCGAGATGCCGTTGCCGATGCCCTTATCGGTGATCTGCTCGCCGAGCCACATCAGGAACATCGTGCCGGCGACCATCGCGATAATCGCGAACAGCAAATACATGGTGCTGTGATCGTAGAACACGCCGTAATTCCGCATGGCGATGGCCATAAACGTGCCCTGCATCGTCGCTAAGACGATCGTGAGCCAGCGCGTGTATTGGCTGATCTTCTTGCGGCCCTCTTCGCCGCCTTTCTTGGCCATGTCTTCGAGCTGCGGCAACACCACGGTCATCAACTGCATGATGATCGAAGCGTTAATGTACGGCGTGATACCCATCGCGATGATCGAGAGCTTTTGCAGCGCGCCGCCCGAGAGGAAGCCGAGCAAATTGAAGAACGCGCCGTTGGCCAACACCTGTTGCCACGCCGCTTCGTTGACGTTGGGTAACTGCACGTGGATCATGAAGACGAACCACGCGAACGCGAAGAACACGTAGCCGACGCGCTTACGAATCTCCGGCACGAGCAAGGCCGCGCGCAGGTTAGTCAGCACGAGTTACTGGCCTTCGATCTGCGCGCCGGCAGCTTTAAGCGCTTCGAGCGCGCTCGAAGAAAAGAGAACGTCGGTAAAACGCAGCCCGCTCGGCAGCGATTTGCCGGACTTGGCTCCGCCCAAAATCTTCACGCCGTCCAGCAGCGCGCTCAAGATGCCCGCCAACTTGAGGGTCTCCGGGGATACGACGATCGAGACGTCCCAGCCGGCCAGCTGGTGCAGGTTGACGACCGCAAGACGCGAGCGGAAGTGGCCGATGTCGCGAGCCTTCTGCGAGTAGCCGCGCTTATGAGGAAGACGCCGCGCCCACGGGGTCTGCCCGCCTTCGAAGGCCGGGCCCTTACCGCCGCCCGAGCGGACCGTCTGCCCTTTGCCACCCTCGCCGCCGGTCTTCACCATGCCCGAGCCGTGGCCGCGGCCGATGCGCTGACGCTTCGTCCAGCTGCCTTTGGCGGGCTTGAGCGCGCCCAGCTTCATCACCGAACCGCTCGCGGTCGCGATCGCTCCGACGCCGGCTGTCGATTTCTTTGCGGCGGGCTTCGCGCTGGACTTTGCGCTACCGCTGCTCTTTTTAGACTCTGCCACGATCATCGTTCCTTAACTGGAGAACTAGAGAGTTTGAAACTACGCTGCGAAAATTTCCTTGACGGTTTTTCCGCGCAGCGACGCGACGTGTTCCGCCGTCTTGAGCGAGCGCAACGCTTCCACCGTCGCCATGACGACGTTGATGGGGTTGTTGCTTCCGAGCGACTTGGTAAGAATATCGTGCACGCCCGCAAGCTCGAGCACCGCGCGCATCGATCCGCCGGCGATGACGCCGGTACCGGGAGCGGCCGGCTTGAGCAATACGCTCGCCGCGCCGACCGTCAGCCGAACTTCGTGCGGGATGGTCTTTTCCACCATCGGTACCGTGACGAGGTTCTTCTTTGCCGCTTCGACCGCTTTGCGGATCGCTTCGGGAACTTCGCCGGCCTTGCCGATGGCGAAACCGACCTTACCCTTGCGATCGCCTACGACGACCAGCGCGGAGAAGCTGAAGCGCTTACCGCCCTTGACGACCTTCGCCACGCGATTGACGCGGACGACGGTTTCCTCGAAGCCACTATTGTCGCGATCGCGACCACCACGATAATTCATCAGAAGTTCAGCCCCGCTTCGCGCGCTGCGTCGGCCAATGCCTGGACGCGTCCGTGATATTTGTAACCGCCGCGATCGAACACGACGTCGGTAATGCCGACGGCCTTCGCCTTGGCCGCGATCGCCGCGCCCACCGCTTTGGCCGCGCCGATATTGGTATTGGAATCGAGCGCGTCGGCGAGCGATTTATCGCGCGTCGACACGGCCGCCAGCGTGTGCCCCTTCGCGTCGTCCACCAACGTCGCGTAGATGTGATGGAGCGTGCGACGCACCATCAAGCGCGGGCACTCGCCCGAGCCCGCTAG